>JAUVLX010000362.1 GCA_030600525.1 Desulfobulbus sp.
AAGCAGACGCCGAAATCGCCTAAAATTTCCCGCTCGGCCAGACAGAGATCAAGCAGTTCCGCACCGTTTGGGCACCCCAGATAGGCACCGCCAATACCAATATTCATGACGCAACTCACCTTATGGGGAAAGGTTGCCAAAAATGACGCCATTCGGGCAGCCGTTTCAACGGGCCCAACTCCGGTAACAAAGGTTGCCAGCTTTCGGCTCTCACCGTATTGGCTGCAAAAAGCAGCCATCTCAAAATCAGTGGCGGCAGTCACGAGATACATATATTTCCCTCAACTAAAAGATTCACCCGTATTTCTCATGAGCATTTTGTCATTTTGTGAAAAAACTAGCAATTCGAACTTCATATCATTTAAATCAATCAGATATAAAATTAACAAAATGCTCACCGAAGGTCAGTCCATGCGGTACCATTTTCTTCAGTATTTTGGCAGAAAATATAGTCTACTATGATTTACTACCAAAAACTTTGAACCTGGCACCACCTGAACTGATGAGAAATCCGGGTCAAAGACGAAACAAGACTTTCCGGGCAATGTATAGTAGGCTATTTTGTTCTGCTATTTGAGGCCATCTTGAGCTCAAACAACAATACCCATTAATATTTACCCCTCTCTACTCCATGCCAGACAAGTCGTACAAGTTAAGTGATTACGATTATCACCTGCCCCAAGAAAACATTGCCCAACACCCTGCTCACAAACGTGACCAGAGCCGCCTCCTTGTCGTCGACAAGGTGAACGACACCTTGGAACACGGAAAGTTCACAAATATCATAGATTCTCTCCGCTCCGGCGACCTGATTGTTGTCAACAACACCAAAGTCTTTCCAGCGCGTATACTTGGTAAAAAAGACACAGGTGGACGGGTTGAACTGTTCCTCCTGGAATTTCCTCGGCAACTCTCACCATCTCCGGAAAAAGAAGGGTGGCATGAAGCCACTGCGATAGCCCTGCTTAAAAGTTCCAAACGCCCCAAGCCGGGCAGCACCCTGCACTTCAGCCCAATGTTCACGGCAGTAGTGGAAAGTTATCAGGAAGACGGGAAAGCGTTAGTGCGATTACACTACCAACTTACCCCAACCACAACGGATATTGAATCGGTACTTGAGGCCCATGGGCAGGTACCGCTCCCACCATACATCAGCCGTAACCAGGGCACCACAGGGGAAGACTCCAAGCGTTACCAAACAACCTTTGCAAAGCACACAGGCTCAGTCGCAGCGCCAACAGCCGGACTCCATTTCAGCTCGAAAGTCCTCACCCTCATTCAGGAAAAAGGCGTTTTGGTGGAACATATAACCCTGCATGTTGGTTACGGCACCTTTGCTCCGGTACGAACCGAGGATATCCGCGACCATAATATCCATAGAGAATATATCTCCATATCTCCGACCACAGCGGCAGCTGTTAACAGAAGCAAAAAGAGGGGAGGGAGAATATGGGCAGTAGGAACGACAAGTGTACGCACACTGGAATATGCAACCAATGAACAAGGAGACGTACAACCCATTAACGGCGTGTGCGATCTTTTTATCTATCCCGGATACAGGTTTCGCACGGTGGACAACCTGATCACCAACTTCCACTTACCCCAGTCATCTCTCCTGTTTCTGGTCTCAGCACTAGCCGGTAGGGAAAGGATGCTCAACGCGTACAACCATGCTGTAGAGCAAGGATATCGTTTTTTTTCCTATGGCGATGCAATGGCTATTATAACCAAAGGCTAGATCACTTGTAACTGTTCAGCAGCACTCCACCTCCGCACGATCAGGCAGGAAAACAGAGTATTACTATAGTTATCCAGCATACTTGTACGCATCTGAAGCACTGCTGAACAGTTACAGCTCGAGGGTAAGGCGAGGTTAATTGTTATTCGCTGAATAGTTCAGTTATGATCATTTTTCCACAGCAGCACTCCTGCCCAATAACAAAAGAGACCTCAGTAAAATTTCTCCTCCAACTCTTTGTTGTGCAATTATCCGTTCTGGAGCTTGCTTATGAACTGATCAGCTTCGCGGATAGATGTTTCCATCTCCCGTACAAGGCGGGCAACATCTTTTTCCAGGCTGACCAGCTCTCCCTGGAGAGCGGATATGGCACGGGCATTAAGATTATGCTTCAGATACAGCACCTGATCATAAAAAACATCCAGCACGGGCTGAATCTTATCTTCCGCCCGCTTCATTGCACTGATCAACCGGTTATACTGCACCCGGGTCTGCTCAAGTTTTTGTTCACTGTCCCTTCGTAAGGCAGCACTTGAGTAAAGATCCAGTTCCTTTCCCCATTCATCAAAAAGCGCTTCTGCAACGGACTCCACACTGGCAATACGCTCATGGACGGCTTTCGCCTTTTCTTCACTCTTATCATAGGCCATCTTTAGGGTGTCATACTGCTCCTCAAGATCACCGCCTTTAACCTCAACCACACTGGAAAATTGCTCAAAAGCGGATTGAAACTGCTGCTTGGCCTGCTCTTGAGCATCTCGGGCTTCACCCACCCGGTCCACCATGACATCCCGCTTATGGACCCCAAACTTTTCCAATGTATTATAATAAGTGGAAGAACAGCTAGGCAGGGTTGCCAGCAACGGCAACAAAAGTAAAAAAAGACATAAAGAGCGAGGCATGGAGTTCTCCAATCAACTGAGCCCGGACCTAAGAGCCCAGGCATATGGCAATGTTGTAAACCGGCGGTAAATGGCTTAGGAGTTGTCCAGAAATAACTTGAACATCTCGCATCGCATCTTCAGGTCATCTTTGGCTGATCTTCAATCACAAAGTCCTCAACGTAGCACAACTACGCCTGCGGCTTTGTTCAACTAGATCATCCAAATCTAACCTAAACATGAGCGCGATATTGTCCAACTTATTTACGGTCAGCTCCTTAGGAACTTGAAGAGGCTGCAGGGCAGCTTTTACAGGATTCGCCTGCCTGGCAAGGTGGTGGGGTGGTGGTCTTTGAAGTGTCTGATGAACCAGCCTTATCAGTTCCTCCTGAAGTCTGGCTGTAGCCGTCAG
>JAUVLX010000142.1 GCA_030600525.1 Desulfobulbus sp.
AAACTGATCCGTTTCTCAGGTAAACAAAATGCAATTATAGATTTGCTGGGCAAAGATCTGACGATTCCCAAATCCGGCGAAAAACTGGCGAGGGACGTTGTGGATTCCCTCTCGTCGATTATCACGGTTCATTCCGACCTGACAACAGGAGGCGATACAAATTGCAAAACCGTGAAAGCAGAGAGTACCCCCCATGCCCATATTATTCCTCATCAGGAGGGAATCAGCCTGGAATTCCTGGTCAAGCCCTTTGGAGCAGATGGTTCGAGTTTCAGACCCGGTAAGGGCGGGAAAAGTGTGTTGACCGAAATGAATGGTGAAAAGATCCAGGCAGTGCGTGATTTTATTAAAGAAAAGAAACAGAAAAACAAAATTCTCCACTCCTGTTCCACCTTTCGTCATCTTGAAGAGATAGAAAATCAGTGGCAGGTTGATGACCCGGAGGATGCACTGGAATTGCTGCTGGAACTTAAAGAATGCGGTGATGAGGTAATACTGGAATGGCCACAGGGGGAGAAACTTAAAGTTCGCAGGAACGTAACTGTTGATAGCTTCTCCATGCAGATTAAACAGGAGAGAGATTGGTTTAAGGCCACAGGATCATTGCAGATAGATGATGCTCTTTCCTTGGATTTACGTAAGCTGCTGTATATGCTCCACCGGGCAACCGGCAGGTTTATTCCTCTCGATGATGGAACCTTTATTGGAATAACCGAGCAGTTACGTAAACGACTCGATGAGTTGAATGCTTTTTCCGAGGGCCATGGAAAGGGAGTACGCTTTGTTCCTCTTGCAGCTCTCGCCCTTGAGGACCTCACCGAAGATGCCGGGCAACTGAAAACAGATAGTGCCTGGAAACAACATTGTAAACAATTAAAAGAGGTAGTCAGACCGCAGATTCCTTCTACTCTGCAGGGTTCGTTGCGAGATTATCAGCAGACAGGGTTTTCCTGGCTGGCCCAACTCTCCCATTGGGGTGTGGGTGCTTGTCTGGCTGATGATATGGGGCTTGGCAAAACCATTCAGGCGTTAACGGCCATTTTACTTCGGTCGTCCTTTGGCCCTACTTTGATTGTGGCACCTTTATCCGTCACGTCTAACTGGGAGGATGAAGCGAATCGTTTTGCCCCCACCTTAAATGTTATTGTCTTTGGTCCAGGAGACAGACAGCAAACCATAGACAATCTGCAAGCTTTTGACCTACTCATAGTCAGTTACGGTTTACTACCATTGGAAGCAGAATTGCTCAGCGGAGTGCAATGGCAGACCGTGGTGCTCGATGAGGCTCAGGCTATTAAAAATATGCAGACGAAACGATCAAAAGCAGCCATGGATTTGCAGGCAGAGTTTAGGATCATTACCACCGGAACCCCGATTGAAAATCATCTCAGTGAGTTGTGGACTCTTTTTAGTTTTTTGAACCCTGGTCTGCTTGGATCTTTTAAAAAATTTAATGAAAAATTTGCCATTCCTATTGAACGTGATCAGGATAATGAGGTGCGTAATCTGTTACGGAAATTGATACGTCCCTTTATTTTGCGTCGTTTAAAAAGTGATGTGCTGCAAGAGTTGCCAGCTAAAACAGAAATTACCCTTGAAGTTGAAATGAGCAACGCTGAGCTGCTACTATATGAAGCTCAGCGATTAAAAGCTCTGGAAAATATCGACACGCATAGTGACGAGGGCGCTGGGCAGAAACATCTCCGCATTCTTGGTGAAATCATGAAATTGCGCAGATTATGCTGCAACCCGAGCCTGGTTTTACCGGATTGTAAAATTGCCAGTTCCAAGCTGAAGGTCTTTGGTGATACTTTGCGGGAATTACGGGGTAACAATCATAAAACGCTTGTGTTTAGTCAATTTGTTGGTCATTTGGAGATCATACGCCACTATCTTGATACAGAGAACATCAGCTACCAATACCTGGATGGCTCAACCTCCATAAAAAACAGAAAACAGCGCATAGCCGATTTTCAAAATGGCCAGGGGGATGTATTTCTCATCAGTTTAAAGGCGGGAGGGGCAGGACTTAATCTTACCGCCGCTGATTATGTCATCCATATGGATCCTTGGTGGAACCCTGCCGTGGAAGATCAGGCATCGGATCGGGCGCATCGGATCGGCCAGGAAAGACCGGTGACTGTTTACCGCCTGGTGGTAAAAAACTCGATAGAAGAGCAGATAGTAGATCTGCATAAACAGAAACGTGACCTTGCCAACAGTCTTCTTGATGGCACTGATGCAGCAGGAAAAGTGTCAGCTAAAGAGTTGCTGGGGCTTTTGCAGGAAAAACACCAGCCAGGGTTGAATTGAATGATGTTCATAAAGACAGTTGTGTCGAATTCTTTTTCACGCCTGGTCCTGACGTTTCCAACGGGTACTTCAATCTTGAAATGAATTGTGGTAGAATCATGCTTTTTCATTTTTAAAAGGAATCTGGGAAAGAGCGGATCATAATTGCTTCTAATTAAACCTCGGGCTATGGCTGAGCGACCCTAAAAGTTCGACTTTTACGGTGGAAAATTTTTACCCCACATATTTTGGTAGTGAAACAGAGAATAAATATCCAATTTCTTTTGAGATGAGGGGGCTTCATCAAACCACGTCCTATGGGTGTGGTCGACGATTTCGTTGTGGAAACTCACCCCCTCAGGGGGGGATCATTTATGCCTGATTGCGACTCAAGTCGAATATAGCGGGATGCTGCTAACTAGACAGTACAAAATCGTATAATTTATATGGAGAAACTTTTAATATGATTGAAATACAGGGTGATACAGTTGTTGTCGATAAGGAAACCACACGTTTGGAAGGCTTTCGGATGGAGGATACAGCTAAGGCTCCAGTTATTATCCTGTTTGTCAATGACGATGAGCCGCAAATGCTGCCTCTGGACAAAGAGAGTACGGTGCCTGTCAGGGTGAAGTCAAAAAACAGCGAGGCTGAGATTCAGCTTATCAGTTACGAAGAGATAAAGGCGACGTTGACTGCGCGATAACGGTTTGTATTAACAGGCATTGGGGGAAAGGAGGGCATAAGGGGAGACTTTAAGGAGCGAGTCCCTTTTGTCCTGCATTGCATTAAACGGTCGTCACCTTTGCCATACTTGAGGAGCTTTCAGTTTTTTAGATATTGGGCTGGTTGAATTTACCAGTTGAGCATGGAAAAATTGTTTGCCGAAGGAGATTGAGTCAGTAGCGCTCTTCGATGTCGTAATGCCCAAGATGGGAGGTCCTGAGTTAGCGGGAAAGTTGAAGGCTCGCGATTCGGGTTAAAGGTCTTCTCTCTCTATTTTGTTCAGGGGCATTTAATTATAAATCGTCGAAAGTGTCTTGTTTGGATTGCTGGGGCTCTTTTTCAATATCCTCTGCAGAGCGCATGGCAGCAGCGCCGGCGGCCTTGGAAATGTTGTGTTGATCCTCTGGGGTGATCTGCTCTCTCTCCTGAGTGAATTCTGGTAAATCAACAATAACCTTGCGGTGGGCATACTGAATTCCCTGAACAGTGAGTGCTTCGGTGATCAGGCGAAAAGCTTCCCGCCGAATTACAAAATGGGTACCTGGCTGGGCGGTAAATTTGACTCTGATGGTCATTACAGAGTTGGTGATTGCCCGTACCCCCTGTGATTTGAGCGGTCTGAGAAAGTCCTTACCGTATTCTTCGTTTTGGAGCATTTTCAGGCCGACTTTTTTAATAATTTTACGTATTTTGTCTATCGGCGCATCATAGGGGAAATCAAGGTTGAATTTAACGATTATGCCGCCGCGCATATAGTTGGTTATGGCCCCAAGATCAGAGTGGGGGACAATCTGCAGCATGCCTCTGTGGTGCCTTATCATAGCATTGCGTAAGGTTATCGTTTCCACCGTACCGGATACCGTGCTTGCTTCAATATATTCTCCCACCCGAAATGCATCATCAAGCAGGTAAAAGAACCCGGAAAACATGTCGGCAACCAGTTTTTGAGCACCAAAGCCGATTGCAAGGCCGATTACTCCTGCACCGGCAAGCAGTGGCGCTATGTCTACCCCGGATGAAGAGAGCACTGTCATGGTTACCATAACGATCAGGATGGTGCCGATAAACTTGCGTACCATGGGCAGCAGGGTGTAGGCACGGCCACGTGATGCAGCACTACCCCACTCGTCATCATTATTTTCTACGTCTTCCTCTCCCTCCGGAAGTGATTCTTCAATTTTTCGCTCAATCCAGCTGCTGATAAGCTGCCACATAAAAATTGCCAGCGCCATGATGACGATAGTGTCCAGCAGGATGGCCGCAAGCTCTGAAAAAAGAGGAATACGGATATCCCAAAGGTTTGCTATCCAAACCATCATGAGCACTACCAAGCCAATCCGAGCAACGGTTTTGATTTTTTGATACAGTTCCAGCCCGTTGTGATGCTGCAGGATTTCTTCATCGGTTTTTTGGGGGCCTAGTAGATCACCATCCTGGTGAAGATGAAGTGTCTTCATAGTGTAGAGAACCAGCCACTGGACAAGGCGATCTGCTACTATCCACAGAGGGAAAATGAAAAAGCTGGGAATAAATGCGCCTCTTCGGCTGTAACTTGGGTCGGCCAGGTCATTAAGGAGCAGGAACCAGAGCAGGATGAGGTAGGTGATGGCTAAAATATGCCAGAGTGCAGCGAATTGTTTGCGTCCCCAAGAAGGATGGCCGTCTTGGTGGTTGCTGTTTGCAAGGATATGCTCGCGGATATTTTTTCTGATAACAACAATGGCAGCGGCAGTTGTGAAGAGCAGGAGGCTGACGCTGAAGAGCTGTAGGAGTCTTACCGTTGCTATATCTGCATCGAGCCGACGGAGGGTGACTGCCAGCATCAGGGTGATGGTTATATAACTGAAGGCTCCCGTCATAAGACGGTGGGCAGTTTTTGCTGCCCCACAGTCAGCAGGAAATACGCGAAATATTTTATACTGGGGGGAAAAAATAATGAGAGAGAGGATGTTGATTATCCTGATGATGGTAATCGTAATCAAGGTTGCAAGAAAAAAGAACTGGACGTAAGGGGAATCCGTCCAAATGAAGAACATGAAAGAAAAGTAAGCCGCGCCGAAAAAAATAAGTAGTCCCAGCATATTGGGTAATACCTGTAGGACAGCGGCAAAGAGTTTCTCTACGCCCTTTATGATTGTAGTGTCCACCTCGGGTGCAGCTATAAAATATTTTGAGATGAAAAGATATCTGAACACGGCTTCCACTACGAATCCTATGGAGATAAAGAGAAACACCCACAGAGCACTTTGTACTGCGCCTCTAACGGTTCCAAAGGGGCAGAGCTTGATAAAGACGTTTTCCAGATCAGGGAGGATATTTGGGGCTCCTGTCCAGAGCGTTCTAAACTGGCTTTCCTCTTGGTCATGCTTTTGGGAAAGTGCTTTCAGGATGTGATGGAACAGGCTTCCTGGGCCTTTTATTTTTTTCCCTTCAGGCAGCAGGGGCTGTGCATCTTTTTGGAGCTCCTGGATAAGCAGTTTCCTTACCTGTTCGTCGCTGAGACCGGCCATCATGTTTGCTATGGTGGCATTATCCGTGGTTGTCACAGGTTGATATATTGTTTTTGATGCAGTATTTTCAAGTGGAGCCGCCACCCCTTGCTGGGAAGGGAGTAACAGGATACCCGTGAGCAGGGTAAGAAGATATATATAAGGGAGATACAATTTTTCAGGGGTGGTCAATGCTCTTTTCCTCGTTGATGGTTCTGAAAAGATTCTTGCTGGAAGTGATACTCGCTTTACCATACACTCTTTGGGCGACAGTTTTGTTATATATAAATGAGCCTGTTGATTTACTGTCTTTTCGCCCAATCTCTTTGTTATGCTGAAAAAATAATCCTCGGAATATCAACTATATGCCTGTGGTTATTTTTTCAGCATGTCTCGACCTTGAACGAAAATCCGAGTAAATCAACAGACTCATAAATGGTATGGGAGAAAACGTTTTTAACGTGCAATCAGCTAGTCAGCCTGTTCTTCGACCTGTTTAAGGATAAGCCCGCCGATTATAAAGAGGGCCAAAATACATAACAGCCCCCATCTGGTGTCGCCTGTCAAACGGCCAACAAGGCCCATTAAGAAAGGTCCGCTGATTGCGGCAAATTTACCAAAGACATTGTAAAATCCAAAAAATTCTGCACTTTGTTTTGCAGGGACCAGTTTTCCGTAATAACTTCTGCTGAGCGCCTGGATACCGCCCATGGAAGAGGCAACTAAAAAGGCAATACACCAGAAGGTTGCGGTTTTCCAGAAAAGATTGTGTATATCAGGGAGGACGAAAGCAAGCAGGGTGACTAGGATGTAGACACTGATACCTGCAAGCAACATGGTTTTAGTAGAGAAATGTTCGGCAAGTCTGCCGTACAGCAAGGTAAAAGGAAAGGCCACAATCTGGATGAAAAGTAACACAAGAATCAACATCGTTGGTCCGAAGCCAAGGTCGCTGCCATAGGCGGTTGACATGCTGATAATCGTACCGACACCATCGATGTAGAAAAAATAGGCGCTTAAAAAAAGGAAAATCTGTCGATGACGGCGGATTTGACGAAATGTTCGAGTCAGGCGTTTAAAACTATCTGTTACTGCTGCTGCAACCGGTGGAAGGTAATGGGTTTGGCGGAGGTGCCTTAAAGCAGGTACAGAAAGCAGCAACCACCATAGGGCGACGATCACAAATCCTATTTTTGTTTCCCGCGGCGGTAAGCCTCCTGTGGCATCAGTACCGTGTAATATCAGGCCGATAATGGCAAGAAAAGGGACCACGCTGCCTATATAGCCCCAAGCAAATCCTCTTGCAGAAATACTATCCATTTTTTGGGGAGAGGTGACATCTGTGAGGAAGGCATCATAGAAAAGGTTTGCCCCAGCCCAACCGACCCGAGCACCTATAAAAAGGATCAGGCAGAGGAGCCATTGTCCCTCCTGTATAAAGGGTAGGCCCAGGGTAAAGATGAGACCGAGGAACAGAAAAGAGGTGAAAAATATTTTTTTTCTGTCGCGGTAATCCGCTAACGCACCCAGGGCTGGAGCGAGCAGGGCCAGAATGAGTGACGCTGCAGAATTGGCGAAACCCCAGTTGGCCGTAGCCACCGCATCCGTTTGCCCTGCTGCGGCAAACTCTTTAAAAAACAACGGCATGATGGCGGTAACCATCACCAGGACAAAGGCCGAGTTACCGACATCGTAGAGTATCCAGCTACGTTCTTCTCGTGTAATTCTCAGTTTTTTCGTCATAAATTGTCTATATGGTTGGTTACTCTTACCCCTGATTGCTCATAAACATTGTGTCTCTTTGTTCAATGCCACACAATTTCATGTTGAGCAAAGTCACATGGAGTTACAAATTCCCACAATGTTCATCAACGGGTTAATGATGTTATTTTGTGCGTTCGTGCAGTACTGTGATTTGTTTGAGTGATATGGCTGTATGATTAAAGGTAATCATACAATTTCACGTTGCTGATATGGTATCTTGCCAAAAAGAGGGCTATTAATAAAGGAGCATTAACCATGTGCGGCATGATTGATCACTACCTGCATCGATTTGCGCAACTACCAGCTGATATCGTTCATTCGGTTGATTTTGCTTGAACAGGGAAAAAAGAGTACGCTGGGTTGTTTGTTGTTTCATCTACTGGAGATAACAGTTGGGAAAGAATTTTGTTTATTGTGTTGATACGCCATGACACCTTTTATATTGTCGCAGATATTGGTCGGGATGGCGATATGTACAGACCTGCTTTCTTTCCAAGGTAAAGAGAGAAAACATATACTTGGTTGCCTGATCATTTCTTCGTCCCTCATTTCCCTCCATTTTGTTTTGCTGGAGCATTGGACCGCTGCAGGGCTAGGGCTTCTTGCAGGAGTGCGATTTGTGACCAGTTATTTTACGACCTCAAAGAAGGCAATGTCGTTTTTTGTCTGTTGCTCGCTACTCATGGGGATCGGTACGTATAGCGGGGTGCTTAGTTTGCTCAGTTGTACCGGCGCAATTTGCAATACTGTGGGATCGTTTTGCAGTACGGATCGTCGCATGCGTGAAATGTTGTTTCTGGGTACCGGCTTCTGGCTGATGCATAATGTTCTTGCCGATTCCCCCACCGCTGTACTTCTTGAATGTCTTTTTCTCAGCAGTAATATAGTCGGTTATTACCGCTACTATATTGCTCGCACTCCTCGAGTCGGGACCTTTCCCCAGTGAAAATAATGTTTGGAGTTAGGCATGGCACGTTCTGAGGTACATCCTTTTCATAATTTTTTACCGTGGCAGGTCTGGCCGGGGTCGTATAAAAATCCTCCAGTGGACGGTAATTTCCCCTGTCCTAATGATATAACTCTGCGGATAGATAAAGAAACGGCCATTGTCTCCATGGGCTCCTGTTTTGCCCGTGAGATTAAGAAGGTTCTGGTGCAGCAAGAGTACAATTATATCGTGGAAGAGCGTGATAATCCTGCCTCAGCCCATGTAAGTGCGGCATGGGAACGCACCTATAACACGTTTTCCATGCGGCAGATTTTTGCCTATACGTTTTCCCGTTTT
>JAUVLX010000294.1 GCA_030600525.1 Desulfobulbus sp.
TCATCGGCAGTCCCTGTTTTATTTACAAAATTGATATGATGATCAGTTAAGGCTTGTTTCATCTTGTCACCGATGGATCCAGCAATAATCATGGTGACATTTTTGTCAGACAGTAAGGCAACAACCGTACGGCTAATACCACCGGACTGATCCTTGGCCGGATTTTTCATGGCTTTTAGAAAGTTTCCCCTTTCGTCAAAAAAAAGAAAAAAAGGAGCTCTGCCGGTTTCTTCACTAATAAGGGAATTCTTTTCAGGTCCTGTTGCAGGAACAGCAATCTTCATTGTTTGGGCAGTAACTCCAGAGGCAAAAGCAACGAGCAATACGACAACAGTACTTAGAAAAATTGTTTGCATAGATCTCATGTTCATCATGTTTCTCCTTGTTACTGGCTACTATTGCAACATTTCCAGGTTATAAAGCTGATAGTCCTGCAGCAATAGTGTCAGCGTTGACAAATTCTGAAATGTGAAAATATTTTTTTGAATTACGGGTCTACATGCTAATTTTACAGCTTGTTTGCAAAATGCTTCTGGATAAGATTTTGCTTCCTTTCTTGCCATTTTTTTTGATGCCGACGGACACCTGCTTGTTAACATTTGCAGTTTCAATTGATTGTGACGTGACGTCAGTTTGCCATAGAGTTATTGATTGTCCTATCTCCCCCGAAGGCCACAACTTACAAACTAATTTAATTACAACACTTACTCTTCACTTTCTAAATCTGACTCTATAATTTCAATCAATTGCTGGTATGTATATTGAGCTGTAACTGTTTTGGCGTTTGCCCTAGTATAATAGAGATTCCCGCTAGTCAGTGAAAAGTGTCCTTTTGTTTTTCCATCCTTTCCTACGACTTTCATTTCAATATCAATTTTTGTTTTACTTTCTACTTTTGCCATGGTTACTCCCCTGTGTTTTTTTCACGGCTAACAAGTTATTGTAAAGCTTCTGGTTAACATTCAGAATTCCAACAACCGCTTCGAGTTTTTACCAACATCCACCGACGATACTATGTTGCCTACCTTCTCTTCACTTTTTAATTTTGGCTATGTTTCAAGCAGATATGCTTGACAAGCAATATTTGTTCTTTTGGAGTTACTCCCTGTTATCATGTATTTTTTCCAAATTAATTTTATGTGGAATTATTCCGTGTTCCCAGTACCTTCAGCCTTGATGGAGCGGTATGTTTCATGTTTGCGTCTCAAAAAAATATCAGGCACTATTCACCTAAAACATTACGCAATTACAAGCAGTGGTTGCAGAAATTCCAGTCCTTTACTCAGAGTAAAGAGCCTGAATCCCTTTCCCCGGCGGATGTTAAGGACTTTCTAACGTTTCTTGCTGTCGAAAGAAAGGTGGCTGCGGCAACACAGAACCAGGCTTTTAATGCGCTGCTGTTTTTTTTCGGCATGTCCTTAACCAAAAATTCGGCAAGATAGATGGTGTTGTGCGGGCGAAGAAAAAACCCTACATCCCTGTGGTGCTATCACGTACTGAGATCGATACTATTCTGCTCCATCTCCAGCCGCCATTCGACCTGGTTGTCAAACTCCTCTATGGCTGTGGCCTCCGGCTTGGCGAAAGCCTACATCTTCGGGTGCAGTCATTCAATTTCGATGCCGAAGTCCTGACCGTACAGGACGGCAAGGGGAAGAGGGACCGCACCGTACCGCTTCCAGAAAAGATTCTCCCTGAACTGCGTGCCCATCTTGCCTCGCTGAAAGTGCTGCACCTCAATGATCTGGAAAGGAAGTACGCGGGTGTGTTTCTCAAAAACGCTCTGGTGAAGAAATACCCACGGGCCGCGAAGAAGTTCCCTTGGCAATGGTTTTTTTCTGCGATTAAGACATGAGCCACCCTTTCCATGGACCATCTTGAAAGTCACAACCAACGCTCTGGAATACCGATATTGATTACAACCACTCCACTGCATCTGGTCTTAACTTAAGGGTCACCGCATCACCTATGGCAAGCCGTAGCTGTTGATATTCCCGAACAGATAAAAGCACGGTTACCATTACCCCGACATTAACGATTAACCGAACCTTTTCCCCTTCCGCCATCATCAAACTAATAGTACCGAAAAGAATACCTGGCCTTTGTTGAGACTGTTGCTCCCCTTGAATGAGTTTAATCTTGTCAGGATTAAGATAGACCCGGTAGCCACGGCCTTCTTTCTCTGGAACGGACCCAGGTAAGTTGAAAGGTACTTTTTGCTGCAACATACAAACCTTTTGCCCCCCTCCCTTACTTTCCAGGGAGCATGAAAAAATATTTTCATAACTCGTATCAACCAACTCTCCTTTTTCAAGGACAATTGTTTCATCGGCAAGCCCTGCTGCCTGCAGGCGATCATGCGAGGTAAATAAAAGAGTGCATCGTGTTTCCTGGTTGACCCTGGTCAACAGAGCGCGGATCACTGCCTGGTTTTCCACATCAACATTTGCTGTTGGCTCATCGCACAACATCACCTCTGGAGAGAGGGCCAGCGCCCTGGCAATTGCCAGCCTCTGCGTTTCTCCGCCAGAGAGCTCGGCAGCAGATGCATTCCGATAAGCAGCCAGGTCGACCATATCAAGCGCCTCATCAATAACCGCCTGCCGACACCCCTTTTCCATACCCCGAATTTTAAGACCAAACTCAATATTTTTACACACCGTAGTAGTAAACATAATCGGGTACTGATCAACCATCACCACTCGCTGACGAAGCTTATGCAGCTCCGTCCGTCCAAAAAAGACAGACTGACCAGCAAAAAAAACCTGGCCTGAAGCAGGAGGCTCCAAAAACGCAAGAATGTTAAACAATGTTGTTTTTCCCGCACCATTGGCACCGAGCAAACCGTATATTTTTCCGGATACAATCTCCAACCTCTTGATATTTAAAACGGTCTTACCATTATACTGCTGCGTTACCTGCTGAAGTTCATACTGCATCAAAGACGACCTCTTCCCTGGACAAAATTAAACAGGATATTCATCAGAAGACTGATACTCATTAACACCAGGCCAAGAGCGACGGCCAAGGTAAAAGACCCTTTATCATACTCCAGGGCCATAGCCGTGGTCATGGTTCGCGTAAACCCCTTTATGTTTCCACCCAGCATCATGGAAATACCTATCTCCGATACAACCCGTCCAAAGGCAGAAATAACCGCTGCACAGATACCGAACTGCGCTTCCCGTAAAATGACGAGCACTGTCTGCAGCGAGTTGGCGCCCAGGGTTTTGGCAGTCTTGGAATAACGTTCATCAATACGGCTGACAGCAGCAATGGTTAAAGCGGCTATTAACGGCGTTATAAGAAAAACCTGGCCAATGATGATGGCATTCTGGGTATAAAGCAGATCAAAAACACCAAGGACCCCACGCCTGGATATAAAGGCATAGACAAACAACCCGATAACCACGGTGGGCATGGCAAGCATGGTATTAAGCAAGGTGATAACCATCCTTTTGCCTCGAATATTGCCATAGGCAATAAAAAACCCCAATGGTATGCCACCCACAGCCGCTAAAAGTGTGGATATGCAACTGACTCGAAGCGAGACCCCGACCACCTGAAACAACTCAGGGTCAAGGGTAACAACCAGACTGATTGCCGAAAGGAAACTATCTATAAAAAAAGACATTAGAGGGTAATGTTTATGCTCTTAATAAAGGATACAAACACAAAACGCGCACCCTTGTCCAGGATGCGCGTTTTCGAGTGCATATGGCGAGTACGGTTGACACTGCCCCATTAAATATACCAGTTTACAGTGCGTCCGGGTAAAAGAGTTGCTTGTCCAGCAAACGATAGCTACCAATTACGTTTTGTCCCTTTTCAGAAGTAATCCACTGGGCAAATTCCTTTGCCAGTTCATACTTAACATGGGGATGTTTTTTGGGATTGACTGGAATAACACCATAAGGGTTTGCCAACAGCGCATCACCGTCACACTGCACATCCAGATCAATGGGCACCTCGCGGCCAAATTTATATTTGATATAGGTACCCCGGTCGGCCAGAGTATAGGCCTGCTTTTCATCAGCAATTGTCAATGTCTTACCCATTCCTTGACCTACTGAAAGATACCATTCACCTAAGCCGGCAGGATGGGTAGAGGTAACTTCAACTTTTTCCCCCTTTTTAACAATCGTCGCAGTCACTGTTTCCAGAGGCAAGCCAGTCGCCTTCCACAGAGCCTGCTCCTTGGTGTGGGTTCCAGAATCATCGCCACGTGAGATAAACGGGGCAGTGGCTTCGGCTACTTTTTTCAAGGCAGCAGCAGCGTCTTTCATACCGTGTATTTTTGCCTTATCGCTCTTGGGGCCAAGGATGACAAAATCATTATGCATGACCGCATACCGTTTGGTGCCATACCCTTCCCTGACAAATTTTTCTTCCCTGTCCCTGGCATGAACAAAAATAACATCCACATTTCCATCCATACCATCACGAATGGCAGCGCCCGTACCTTTGGCAATAACCTTTACCTTGATGCCGGTGTCTTTTTCAAAGGCAGGCAACAGTACATCAAGCAGGCCCGAGGCCTGGGTGCTGGTTGTGGTTGACATTTTCAGCACC
>JAUVLX010000257.1 GCA_030600525.1 Desulfobulbus sp.
CATGGGAACGTCTGCGTACATTGAAGCGTTATATCAAGAAAACTCCTTTCTCTATGTTGCTTCGTGCGCAGAATCTGGTTGGATATCGTAACTATGCAGATGATCTCGCACTTGCTTTTGTAGATCGTGCATCTGAAAACGGAATGGATATTTTCCGGACTTTTGACGCCCTCAACGACTACCGTAACTTTGAAACTGTTGTCAAGCAGATCAAAGCATGCGGTAAGCACTTCCAGGGTTGTATCTGCTACACACTGACCGAGCCTCGTCTTGGTGGTGAACTTTATAATATCGATTACTACGTTAATAAAGCAAAAGACCTGGTTTCCATGGGTGCAGATTCCATCTGTATCAAGGATATGGCTGGTCTGATTGCTCCGTATGATGCGTATGATATTGTTAAGGCAATCAAAGCCAATACCGATACTCCTGTTCATCTTCACAGTCACTTTACTTCAGGTATGTCTCCACTGAGTCACCTGAAAGCAATCGAAGCTGGCGTTGATATTATTGATACCTGTATGTCCCCATATGCATACCGGACATCACATGCAGCGGTAGAGCCGTTTGTTATGTCACTCATTGGTACCAATCGTGACACCGGTTTTGATATCAAGAAACTTGCTGAAATTAATGTTGTCTTGGAAAAAGAAGTTATGCCTAAGTACAAGCACTTGGCTGATGACTCTAAATTTTCTATCACTGATATTAATGTTCTTCTGCACCAGACTCCTGGTGGTATGCTTTCCAACCTTGTTAATCAGCTCCGTGAAATGGATGCCCTCGACAAGATTGATAATGTATATAAAGAACTGCCTATCGTTCGTAAAGAACTTGGTCAGATTCCGCTTGTTACGCCTACCAGCCAGATCGTTGGTATTCAGACTGTTAACAACGTGCTGTTTGATACCCCAGAAGAGCGTTACAAGATGATTACCGCTCAGGTTAAAGACCTCTGTTACGGCCTGTATGGTAAGACCGCTATTCCAATCGATGCTGAAGTACAGAAGAAAGCTCTTAAAGGGTATGACCGTGGTGAGGTACCTATCACTTGTCGTCCTGCAGAAGTGCTTGAGCCTGAAATGGAAAAGGCAAAAGCGGAAATCGGAGATCTTGCAAAAGATATCGACGATCTCGTATTGTATGCTATCTACCCTGTAACAGGTAAGAAGTTCCTTGAGTGGAAATACGGCGTTGCTGAGCCACCAGAAGAGGTTCGCGCAATTACTATGGCTGAAGTTAATGCCAGGGACGCATTGGTTGCCAAGGCAAAAGCTGGTCAGTTGCTCGAGGCGAAGCCTGATACCCCTGAAAAAACCGGTAATCTTAGAACATTCAACGTCTTTGTTGATGGCGAGTTCTTTAACGTTGAAGTTGACCCAACCGGTGATGTGCCTGTAATGGCAGCGCCCGCTGCTAGACCTGCCGCAGCCGCAGCACCTGCAGCCGCCGCCGCAGCACCTGCCGCCGCCGCACCTGCACCGATAGCAGTAGAAGGCGGAACGCCTTTAACCGCTCCTATGCCTGGTCTGATTATCAAGTATAATGTAAATGTTGGTGATACTGTCAGCGCTGGTGACACTGTTGTTATTCTTGAAGCTATGAAGATGGAAAACGCTCTTGGAGCACCATGTGATGGCGAAGTAAAAGCTCTTGGTTTTGCCTCCGGTGATTCCGTTGTTAAAGATGCTGTTTTGGCTGTTATTGGCTAATTCACATTAACAAAGCAGAATGAAAAAGGGGTACTCTAAAGAGTACCCCTTTTTTATTGCTGAACTGTTTAGAAATTCTGCCTAAATCAGTCCTAGGTGTTTAGCCTGGTTCCAGAGGTTGGTTGCAAGTCGTACTGTTGCCTGATCCACCATGCGTCCTTCTACCGCTATGGCTCCCTTACCTTTTGCCTTTGCCTCTTCGTTGGCTTCCAACACTTTTCGAGCAAGATCTATATCCTCCTGTGCAGGAGTAAATACAGCATTGATCACATCAACCTGTCCAGGATGAATAGCCCACTTCCCGTCACACCCCAATGCACAGGCCATGACAGCTGAACGTCGTAATCCGTCAAGATCTTTGAAATTACCGTAAGGCGCATCAATAGCAAGAGTAGTATTTGCCTTGGCAGCCATAACCATTTTGCTTAGTGGAAAGTGCCATCGGTGACCAGGGTAGAGTTCCTCTTCTTTTTCGCCGTGGCCTGAGATTGAAACCAGGCGAGCCCCAATAGATGCCGAATAGTCAGCGATCCCAAAAACGAGCGATGTAACTCTTGGGCTTGCCCCGGCAATTTCCCCTGCTGCTTGGAGCCCTTCTGCGGTTTCAATGGAGGCTTCTATTCCTATGGGATTTGATATGTTTTTACTGAGCTCGATTCCGTTGAGTAAATGGTCAGCAAAATGGATATCACTGGGATGGTTCACTTTAGGAATAACAATAGCGTCAATGATATGACCGCAATTTTCAGCAACCTCCAGCAAATCGCGGTAGGCAAAAGGAGTATCAAGGCTATTAATCCTTACAGTCACCGTACTGTTACTCCATTCGAGCCGGGTGAGGGATTCTATAACTTGTTCCCGTGCCTGTTTTTTACTATCAACCGGGACACTGTCTTCCAGGTCTAGCATTATCACATCAGCAGCACTGTTCGCTGCCTTTGCATGCATTTTTTCAACATGACCGGGCACTGAAAGGTTGGATCGTCTTGGTTTCATATACACCTCATGGTGAGCTAAGTTTCTGGTTGGAAAAATAAGATACACATATCATATTATATCAATGAGCTACCATATCAGGGGGGCCTCTTCCTGTTAAGGAAATTATATCGAGATATCGACACAACGGATAAGCTCTTATATTTTGTGTCAGCAACCCCTTTTCATTTCCTGATATTCTATAATGGCATTCTACCAATGTTGGATCAGTTTTGGGCACGCATTCTCAAGTTAGTTGTATCTGTGTAGCCGTCAGATCGATCGTTGACGAGACACTAGGTGAAAAAGAGACCTCAATGAACAGTTATATTGTCTGAAATATGTACCGTCTAAGAAGGAATAGAAAATAAGTGCGAGCGCGTGTTCTTGAACATCAGATTTTAACCCGGACAGGATCGTACGTGATATCCTCTGCTTCGAAAAAAAATAACAGTAGGACGGAAGAAACAAAATACGGTATTCATCAAGAACATTATCCAACTTGTTGTGAATGTAAGAAGTTTAACTCTTTGATGCTGGCTTATAGACATCCGTCTTTTTGCATGTAACCGCACTCTCATCGATTAGCATATTAGTGAGTGGTCAGAGTTTCTTTTTATGGAAGGAAAAATTGGTAATAGGGTTTTGCGGCAATATGTCAGAAAGGTTACCAAGAAACGGATTGCCCTAAAATTTGAACCATTTTTTCTTTTTAGGCGAATACAGGGCTGTTCTGTTTCGACCAGCTGCTTTGGCTTCATACAGTGCATTGTCGGCCAGGTTTATAAACTCATTTTTTGAGAATTCTATATCTTCCGGCCGTGCACTGGCTACACCGATACTTATAGTAAGTCTATAAGTTCGAGACCCGTCGTCGAATTCGTAATCGTCTACGATTGTGCGAATCTTTTCAGCCGCTGTCATAGCTTCTTCAGGCTCTGTCTCTGGTAGCACAAAGACGAATTCTTCACCGCCGTATCTTGCAATCAGATCATATTCCCTGATATTTTCTTTGGCAACCCTGCAGAACTCTTTTAACATAAAGTCACCGACCTGGTGTCCGTATGTATCATTGAATTGTTTGAAATGGTCAATGTCTGCCAGTAAAATTGATATTGTACTGTTGTTACGAATGGAACGATTGATTTCAGTATCAAGAAAGTTATGGAAAAAACGATGATTATTGATTTCGGTCAGGCTGTCAATGTTGGCTAGGTTTTCGAGCAGGGCGTTTTTTTGAGCTAGCTCATCAGTGATTTTTTCCAGCTCCATTTTTGCCTTTATCAGTTCCCGGTTCATTTCCTCATAGGAGAGATTAAGGAGACTGAGCCGTAGGTTTGCTTCTTGAAGAATTTCTGCTACTGATTTAATATTATTAATTTTTATATTGAAAAAATCAGCGCTTTTGTCAATTTCACGATCCAATTGACGAAGGATTGTGTTTATCACAACTGGGCTTAAAGAGAGAAGCTTTTTAGCTTCCTTGCGAAAGAGTTTATGATACTGCTCTGGTTTCTGAGAATAGTATATTTGGGTCAGTAATTGTGCGAGATAGATTGCGCGAATATTCAGGGCAAGGTTGGTATCATGACCACTGTATTCTTCTGGGGTATGGGTGTATTTTATGGGTAAGAGGAGACTATCAGGAAAACCCCATGCTTTTGCCGCTTCGTAGCCGGCAACACTGTGTGAGAGGCCGATTATTTCTTTTTCGATTATTTTTTCATCTATTTCAGGGTTCTCTTCTAGTTTTGCTAGAATTTTATCGTATTCTGCGGGAAGGGTGGTGGCAAAAATCAACTTTCCTAAATTGTTGAGTAATCCTGAAATAAAGATTTCTTCCGTGCTGGCATCATTGAGTTGCTCTAAGATGAGTTTTGCTGCTGTGGCGCAGATAACGGATTCTTCCCAGAATTGATTAAATTTAAAACGGGGGCTGCTGTTTTTGCTTCTCAAGTTGAGAAAGGAAAAGGAAAGAACAAGGCTGCGTACGGCATTGGTTCCCAGGATGGAAACCGCCTGGTTAATGGTGGCGATCTGTTGGGGAAAGCTGTAAAAAGAGGAGTTGGATACTCGCAGTACTTTAGATGATAAGGCAACATCGCGGGAAATAAGGTTGGCTATATCGGTGAGGGTGGTTTCTTCTTTAGCCGTGATGGTGAGCAGTTTTGACGCAACCACCGGGAGGGTGGGAAGATCGTTAGACTGGAATATTCGTTCGAGTACTTCTTCAGGATTTTTTGCCATTACCAACACCTGTGGAGTGCATTTATTAACATCGACTGAAAATAATAACAGTGGAGTTATTCAACGAGCGTATTCATTATGCTAGTATTGAGTATACAATGGAATTTCTTAAGGATTCAAGGAGGAATCTGCACAGAGTCCTCTCTCAATCGACAGTCGTGTTGGGGTAGCTGCAGGAGTTCCCTTGATAAGTTGTGAACTGAAGGGTGCTGTCAAGGCTGCTAATATATTCTGGCGTCAGTGGTATCTTACCGCCACCGCCGGGTGCGTCCAATGCGTAAGTCGGAATAGCCATCCCAGATATATGGCCAATTAAATGTCGCATTATGGTCACCCCCGTTTCAATGGAAGTTCGAAAATGTGAGGTGCCCCGGGTCAAGTCAGCCTGAAAGAGATAGTATGGCTTAACTCTAATCTGTATAAGTTTATACATCAATTCCCTAATTATTTCAGGATCGTCGTTTATTCCACG
>JAUVLX010000186.1 GCA_030600525.1 Desulfobulbus sp.
TTCAATATGGGCCATCTGTTGATCCATTACGGCTGTTTCTCTATCCGTGCCTGCTATTCGCGCCACAAAGAGGCGGCTGAAATAATAGGCGATGGCAAGAAAAAAAGAGGCGGTAGCGAGAATGATCAACAATGTATGTTGCAGATGATCGTAGTAGCCAGTCAACATGTCAGGGATGTACACCTTGAACATGAGCAACCAATTGCCGTTATCCAGCCAGGTGGTTGCATAGATGGTGTCGCCTTGCTGCACGACTTCCGCACCGCTGTGGTAGCGAATAAGTTTTTTTTCAGGTTCGGTGATTGCGTCTGTATGCTGGAGGCTGGGTGTCTGCAGCGCTCCCTTTGAATTAACAATAAAGGCGTCTCCATGTGCCCCCACCTGGGCACTATGGAGTAATGAATTAAAAGCACTCGAATTTATGGTGGCTCGCAGTACGTAGCTTTTAAGAGGATCGGTCAAGGCAACTACAAAATGAGGAAGATTGCGATAGCCGCTGAAGATGTCACTAACGTAGACGCTCCGTTCCAATACCTCCCTAAACCATGGCTGATCCGTATACTGTTTTCCGGTTACCTGTTCACGGTAAGGGCCCACATAGGCTAACTGCCGGCCACTTGCGGCAATGGTCTGCAGGTCTACAATGGCTCCGGATTTACTGGCTGCAAGAAATAGCTGATCCAGGTTGTCGATATTACTGAAATCCTCAGGAGGAAAGAGATTGATAAGGGTGGTCAGCAGGTCAATCTGGTGTTTCAGGAATTTATTGATCACATCGCGTTGATGGACAATAATTTGGCTGGCATTTCCTTTAATATCCTGAATGGCGACCTGCCTGGAATTGTAGACAGAGGTGGTCGCGATGATCAAAATCGGGATGATACCGCAAATAAAGAACCCCCCAGCAAGCAGCTTTTGCAGTTTCTTATAATATTTTTCTTTGTGTTGCCTCATATCTGCCTCTGCACACAGTTGGAGATAAACGTTGTAAAATCCATATTCCTGTCTGCGTGAAAGCTGTATACAGGAACATCTTTCATCAATGTTGCTTTGATGCTGCTTTTAGTCAGGCTCTCATTGCACTGGCCAAAAAGCAGAAAAATGATATCTGGTTTAAAGGTCATTATTTTCAGCGAAGTGCATGAATCATCCTCGATAAAGTCAAGGATAAAGGACGTTTGCGATCTGAGCTTGTAAAGGACCTGGATGATTTCAGCAGAGAAACCTTCCGGCATAATTCGCTGCAAAAAGATAAAAAGTATTTTTTTGGCACTGCCCTGCAGAAGCCCATCAGGGATAGGAATATTGTATTGAATAAGGTGTTGGACAAGATCACGGGAACGTACAAAGGTATCCTCTCCTCTGGTGATGACCGGAATCAATCCCTTGTCTACCCACCGGGAAAAACGTTCCTCTGAAACACAACTAACCAGAGCTGCTTTTTTGATCGTCAAATATTCCCATGTATTGTGATATGGCATTTGCTGATCCCCTACCCATTACTCCCCTGATGTTTACCCATGCGTTCTGTTACCCATGCGCTACTGTCATTTTCTTCATCGCAAGAGAGGGGCCAGGTGGTACGAAAAACTATTTTTATTATTTTTCGATGTAATTACGTACAGTTAAAGAGGCATCCTTGTTTAGCAATGTGAAGAAACAAAAAACCACTCTTCTGTAAAGTTACGGTGACACTCGGCTCTGGAAAAATTACAACATATTGATATCACTCAGATTCAAGAAGAAGTGTAGAAAAAGTGACAGCTATTGCACTTTTGATAAATTGTGTATACATATGGTGACATACGAAGAGGAATGATATGACAAAAGATACAATCAAGATACTTGAACGACAGCGGGAGGACCTTGTCGTCCGAGTGCTGAAAAAACATGAGGAAATAGAGGCCAATCGCTCGTTCACAGAAAGGGTACTTTCCAGTATTACCGAGCTGTTAGTGGTTTTTGATCACACTTTCAAAGTGTTGCAGGTTAACCAGGAATTTCTTAACAAAACAGGTTTTCGATCTCTCGAAGAGACAACGCTTACCCTTGGGGACCTTGCTGAACCAGAAGTTGCAAAACGTATTCGGGACGCATTTAGCAGCGGGGAAATTGATGAACTGGAGTTCAACCTGCAGACAAGAGAAGGAAGTCTCCCGGTGAAGGCAAGAGGATCCACCCTCACCAACCCTGAAGGGCTGTCCCTACACATGCTTATCTGTTCGGACTGCAGTGAATTTTATGAACTCATTAATCGGCTGCAAGAAGGACAGAAACAACTCATTCATTCAAGTCGTCTCGCAAGTCTTGGTGAGATGACGGCAGGAATAGGGCATGAATTGACCCAGCCGCTTAACGCCATACTGCTATTAGCCCGTAACTGCAGTAGAGCGTTGGAAAACCCCGAGCAGCACAAGGTAATGCTTCAGGAAAATATCGACATCATCATCGACCGGGTCAACAAGGCATCCTCTATCATCAATACCATGCGCAGTTTCGGCCGTAAGGTTGAAGAAAATCTGGTCCCCATAGAAATCAACCAGTTAACTCGAAAGACTCTTCGGTTTCTTGAACCGCAATTACAACTCAACGAAGTAGAGATTGATCTGCAACTAGCGAATACACCCTGTTATTTTTTGGGCGTTGATGTACGTATAGAGCAGGTATTGCTCAATCTTATTCAAAATGCCATCCAGGCCATGGGCTGTGAGTCAAATCCCGTCCTTACCCTGACAACGCATATTGGACCATGGGTGAACCCCAGAACCATGCGCAGAGAATCGCATGTTATTATTCAAGTAAAAGATAACGGTATTGGTATCGATGACGAAACATTGGAAAAAATCTTTGACCCCTTTTTCACAACCCGCACCGTAGGTACGGGGATGGGGCTAGGCCTGTCCATAGTAGAAAGAATTCTCAATAGTTTTTCAGGTTTGATAAAAGTAGAAAGCACCCTTGGTGAGGGCACCTGTTTTACGGTGGCCATACCAGAATACGAGGTAGACGAGGAAGCACAGTAAGGGAAAATATGATGAAAACAACTATTCAACCGTCTGCCTCTCTCGTTCTGGTTGTTGACGATGATCTTTTTCTCCTGGCTGCCATCAGTCAAACATTATCGCTAAACGGTTACCAAGTTCAAACCTGCAGCAACCCGCTTGAGGCCTTGCAGCGGATTGAGGAGCAAACGTTTGGTGCGGTGCTGGCTGATATCCGTATGCCCGAGATGAACGGGATTACGTTGCTGGAAAATATAGTACAAAAAGATAAGGACCTCCCAGTCATATTGATCACCGGCCATGGTGATATAAGTCTGGCTGTGGAGGCCATGAAAAAAGGAGCGTACCATTTTCTGCAAAAACCAGTTGATGAGGATCTGATAATTGCCACCCTTGAAAGGGCTATTGAACGGAGGCAGTTGGTTCTCGAAAATCTGCAGCTGGAAAAAAAGCTCCAGGTAAGCAATGCGAACAGAACGCGTTTTTATGGACTGGTTGGTAATCATCCGGCAATGCATGAACTGTATACCATTATTGAAACCTTTGCGGTGGAAAGCGACCCTGTACTCATTATAGGTGAAACAGGTACCGGCAAAGAACTTGTTGCACGAGCGCTCCACGAAATCAATCAACAGGATAAAGCCCCTTATGTGGCCGTCAATATGGGAGCAATTCCAGCTGAAATGATTGAGTCGGAACTTTTCGGCTATGAAAAAGGTGCTTTTACAGGAGCAGTACAGCGTAAGATTGGCAGATTTGAGTTTGCCGGAGGCGGAACAATCTTTCTTGATGAAATTTGTTCCATGCCTGCTCAGCTTCAGTCAAAACTCCTTCGGGTACTGGAAGAGAGGAGTTTCTGTCGTCTAGGCAGCAATGAGCTCATCCCAATGACCGCACGGATAGTTGCAGCCACCAATAAAAATCTGGAACAAGAGGTTGCCAAGGGGCGGTTTCGGCAGGATTTGTTTTTTCGTCTCAACGTTTTACCCATTCATCTTCCCCCGTTGCGTAAAAGGAAAGAAGATATCCCCTTGCTTGTCGATTATTTCCGGCGGGAATATTGTGATTCCCGTCCTGAAAAACCAGCAGCCTTTTCTCAAAATATGATTAGAGAATTCTGTAATAACGACTGGCCGGGAAATATCAGAGAATTACGTAATGTGGTTCGCCGACACTGCGTCATGGGGCCTGGCTGCACGCAGCAAACAGCTTACAAAGAGAAAGCCCCCTCCTTTTCTCTGCCAATCGTATTTGAACACAGCTGCCCTCCATGGAAAGAGTTCATGGAACAACAGGAAAAGCACTATCTGGAAACCGTTTTACATGCAGCAACCGGTAAGGTGACCACTGCCTGTAAAGCAATGGGTATTTCAAGAAAAAGTCTCTATGATAAAATTAACAAGCATGCAATAAACTTGGAGGAGGTAAGGCGAAAACCTCAATAGTACATCTTGCAGGTGGATAAAGGGTGTTGAAAAGTACCTTGCCGGGTCTTGTTTTCAGTTCTTCCAGAATGCTAAATTAGCATTTTTTCCGTTACTCATTGTTTCCGTTGCATGACGTGCAAAAACTATCCTGACACATAGGGGCAGCAGGCTGTTTTCTCCGTGTTCTGGCCATTTTCATCAACAAGATCGAAATACTACTCAGTGTACAGCGAGCCATGGTCGCGTGTTGAATGAGTCCACCCAAAAGGGGGCAGAGCTTTTTATTTTTTCCCAAAGACAGGGATGATGTATCCTAATCCACAATCTGACCATGGTTTCCTTTTGCCTTGTAGCGAAAGCTCGACCACCTGTAGTATCGAGAGACTGCGACCAGAACCGGCACGCAGAGGATTCAATTCAATATAACTGCAACACGCTGGCAGGTATTCTGCTGTTGAGATAATGCTGGATTTAAAACGGCCTTCCCAGAGGCTGCCGGATTGCCTTTAAAGTTTATTCGCGTACCGCTTCTGCCTCCCGACGACCCGTTTCATGTGTTTTGAAAGCGACTCAGGATCATCACTAGGATCAAAAACAAGGTGCACGTGATTGGTCATCAGACAATAGGCGTAAATCCTGCAACCAAATTCTTTTTGAAATGGAGGCGATTGTCCCGATAAGAGTTGTAGTCGTCGTCCCCAACAAAAACGGTCTGTCGATTGTGACCGCATTGGAAGATATGATGAGGTGTGTTTGGGAGAAGTATTCGTAATGGTCGAGGCAGGTTATATTTGCTACCATGCGTTACAGCCATCCGGTCTGTTGGCTGGAAACCTTTGTAGATACCGAGCGGTTTGCCGGCACCTGTTACAAGGCAGCGAACTGGATATTTCTTGGTTATACCACCGGCAGAGGGAAAAACAATCAAACCCACAAGCAAACCAGATCCATCAAAGCCATGTACGGCTACCCCCTTGCACGAAACTTCCGGGAACAGCTCTGCCATGGATAAGCCCGAATCCGACATCCCCTAAACCCCATCGGTCTGTTGACCGGTGGGTATATATTGTTTTTTCACCAACTACCCCGGTGAACTATTACGACATTTCATCGTTGACGCGACACTAGCTTGCAAGCAGAAAGATGTAATTCTGTATAGGCCGAGATGGATGTCTCAAGTTGTTTATATTCTGTTGCAATCCTGTAGCGGAGGAAAGGAAACGCAATCTTCAAGAGAGCATTGCGTATTAACATACCAGCCAATACTGAATGATCCGACTGCCTTACGGCTTAACTCAATTTGAATCTTTGCCCATATGGGGGAGGGAAGAAGCAAATGGTGTTAGCGCATAGGATCAAAGAAAAACATACTCTTGCTTTCGTTGTTCGATAAACTCTTCCATGGTAACAGGCTGAGCATATAAAGATTTTTTTTCATTTTTAACTTCTTGCTCAGGTGTGGTTTCTTCAGTTTTAATCTTTTTGTAACTTTTATCCGTACGTGATTTTAAACCAACATGTACATCCTTTTCCATCATCAATTTTGCAGTCATAATATTTACTACCTCTTTTGTTGAAGAAAGGAGTTTCGACTAATGATACCGTTGCTGGTTTTCATCAATATAAAATCTTTCCTTTGTGACTGCATAAAATGTACCATACTTGTTTCCTGCAGTTTGGCAGAGCAAGCCGGTGGTCAATAGCGAGAGAGTTGCAATGTAAAGCAATAGTATGGATAAACTCTATCTTTGCATGATAAACGGGAATGCTGAACTATTTCGTACCATTATAGATCAATTTGGCTTTGATGTGGACAGGCTTCTGTGATGTGCATTTTACTTGTTTAAACACGTCAATGCTGGGCAGGTCTCGTTAGCGTTTATTGCATTAATGCAATAAACGCAGTTGTCGTGGTGCATAAGTGCAATAATCGGCTTCGTGGATAAATCTCAACCGGTAAATCCAGTGGATTTAGATTGTGGATTACTCTGAAATGGACACTGCAAACGGGAAAGCCTGGATGATTATCACAAGGGCGTGACGGTTCAATGAAATTTGAAAAACAGCCTTCTGGCAGCTGGCCAACGTGAGCTGGAGAACTGCTGAACCGTTATAGCTCCATGGATATTTGTTATTCGTTGAATAGTTGCTAGTGTTTTTTATATATTATGAAGTGGCGGCCTTGAAAATTTGCGCCAGACGTTGATCAGCCCAACTGGTGAGACGGAAGTCCTGCAGAAAGCCGCAATGCCCTCCATAATTTACCTGTTCAACTTCCAGCGTTGGTGACAGGGTAGAGAGATTTCCGGTAAGCATCTCTGTTATTGGATCATCAATGGAATAAATAATGTGGGTTGGTACCTCAAGTGATGCCAGTTGCTGCCTGCTGAGCTTGTAGGCAGAAAGATAGGCATGGGTTGTCGGGTGGTCAGTGTG
>JAUVLX010000258.1 GCA_030600525.1 Desulfobulbus sp.
TAGGTGTTTTCATTTTTGCAGGCTCCAAATTGCCTGGCTGGAATTGCCGCCTAACTTCTTAAAGTTGTTATGAAACTATATTTTTTTGGTAATGCACTACTTGACGTGTGCAACTATGTTGATTATTAGTACTCGGTTAACGCGAAAGTGGCGGAATTGGTAGACGCACTGGATTTAGGATCCAGCGAGCATCGCTTGTGGGGGTTCGACTCCCCCCTTTCGCACCATCTGTAAATAACGCGAATAGTAAATCGCCGATCATTATAAATTATCCTGTGAATGAGTATAGCAGGACAACAAAGGAACTGCAGTCCATGGAAATCGTAGTCGAAAATGTCTCTGATTTGACCAAAAAACTGACCATTACCCTGCCTGAGGCACTCGTACGTAAGAACCTTGATAAGGCCTATAATAAGTTAAATAAGGACGTTTCACTCAAAGGGTTTCGTAAGGGTAAAGTTCCACGTACTGTATTGGAGAAAAATTTTAAAGACCAGGTTCAGGCAGAAGTTGGTGAACAACTTGTTCAAGAAACGTATTTTGATGCGGTTGAACAGGAAAAACTCGAACCAGTTGTACATCCTGAAATTGTAGAGCATTCTTTTCCTGAAAGCGGAACTTTTGCTTATATTGCCATGGTCGATGTCAAGCCTGAATTTGAGCTCTCCCAGTATAAAGGGATTGATGTCGAAAAACCTGTGACCAAGGTTTCTGATTCGGAAGTTGACAACGAAATTAAAAAGTTGCAGCGGGAAGGCGCCGCTCTGCAGACAGCCGAAGAAGGTCACCCCATAGCTGTTGACGATATGGCTGTTGTCGATTTTCAGGGATTTCATGATGGCAAGGCCATGCCTCAGGTACGCAACGAGGACTATAGTGTAGATGTAGGACTTAATCGTCTCGGAGAAGAGTTTGAAGCGAAATTGATCGGCTTGAAGAAAGACGATAAAACACTCTACGAGATTGACTTTCCCGGCGATTACCCTAACCCGATTCTTGCTGGAAAAAAAGTTGAGTTTAAGGTTGAGGTTAAAGATGTGAAGGTCCGGTTGATGGCTGAACTGGATGACGAGTTTGCTAAAGATATTGATGAGAAGCATACTTCCCTTGATGATTTGAAAGCAGATATCAGAAAAAATCTTGAAAAGGCCAAAGAAGACACCTTGAAAGGAGATCTTGATGACCGGCTCATGGGTAAACTTATAGGACTCAATGAATTTGACGTTCCTGAGCGACTGGTTAAGTACGAGATTCAGGAAATGCTCAAGCAGACCGAGGAAAATCTGAAGCGAAGCGGTCTTAGTTTTGAATCTGCAGGTATCAATCTTGAAGAACTGGTCGAGTCGAATCGAGAAATAGCTGTAAAAAGAGTTAAAGGCGATTTCTTGCTCAAGAAAATTGCTGAAATTGAGGACATTAAGGTCGTTGATGAGGACATTCAGCGTGGATATCAGCGCATTGCTGACCAGTACAACATGACCATTGATGAAGTTAAGGGATATTTTAAACGCCGCGAAGAAATCCTGCCATTTATGAATGAACTGCTTAATGAAAAAATCCTTGGCTACTTGCGTGAAGCAGCTAACCTGATCGAGGTGGATGAAATCACCGAAGAGAAGGCCGAGGAAACTGCTGAGGTCAAAGCAGCAGAATAACTTGATTTGTCGTCGGTTCTGCCTCTAAACAGATGTACCGTATTTTGGAGATACTCGTATGAATTTGGTTCCAATGGTTGTGGAACAGAGCCCGCGTGGTGAGCGGGCTTTTGATATATATTCACGGCTCTTAAAAGAGCGTATTATTTTCCTGGGATCACAGGTTAATGATGAAGTTGCCAGTGTTGTAATTGCACAGTTGCTTTTTTTGGAGGCAGATGATCCAGATAAGGATGTAACTTTTTACATCAACTCTCCCGGTGGTGTCGTCACTGCCGGGATGGCTATCTATGATACAATGCAATACATTCGTTGTGATGTAGCAACCCTTTGTATGGGACAGGCTGCCTCAATGGGTGCTTTGTTGCTTGCTGCTGGGGCTGCGGGCAAGCGTTTTGCATTGCCAAACTCCCGTATCATGATCCATCAGCCCATGGGTGGCTTTCAGGGACAGGCAACTGATATTGATATCCATGCTAGGGAAATTCTTCGCATGCGAAAGGATCTCAATGGCATCCTGGCCCACCATACTGGTCGGACTATTAAAAAAGTTGAGACTGATACCGAAAGAGATAATTTTATGAGTGCAGAAGAGGCACTTAAATATGGAATTATCGATAAAGTGTTGACCAGTCGTGAGGAAATCGACGGGGAGAAATAATAGTGAGTGATGAAATCCATGATGAGCATGGAGGCAACTGTACCTGTTCGTTCTGTGGGAAAACCCAGGAGGAAGTAGGTAAGCTAATTGCCGGACCCAATGTATATATCTGCGATGAATGTATTGAACTCTGTAACGAAATAATCGTTGATTCAAGCGGTGAGGAAGCAGTCACCACGGACGATGAAGAGGTGGTGCTTAAGCCAAAGGAGATAAAAGCCCACATAGATGATTACGTCATCGGTCAGGACTATGCCAAACGAGTACTGTCAGTGGCTGTGCACAATCACTATAAGCGAATTGATTCCGGCCCAATAAATGAGAAAGACAATGTCGAGCTGCAAAAATCAAATATTATTCTCATCGGACCTACCGGTAGCGGTAAAACCCTTGTCGCACAAACTTTAGCAAGGGTTCTTAATGTTCCTTTCACTATAGCCGACGCAACCACTCTGACAGAGGCTGGTTATGTGGGTGACGATGTCGAAAATATTTTGGTTAGCCTCCTTCAGGCTTCTGATTATGATATTGATAAGGCAGAGCGCGGTATCATCTATATAGATGAAATCGATAAAATAGCCAGGAAGTCAGATTCAGCATCCCTTACCCGTGACGTTTCAGGGGAAGGAGTACAGCAGGCCCTGCTTAAAATCATTGAGGGGACAACAGCGTCAGTACCTCCAAAGGGCGGACGGAAGCATCCTCAGCAGGAATTGGTACGTATTGATACGACCAATATCCTTTTTATTGTTGGTGGTGCTTTTGTTGGGCTGGATGCAGTGATAAAAAGACGCACCGGTACCAAGGCAATTGGGTTTGGCGCTAAAGTCGTCAGTGATTCTCACAAGAGTGTTGGTGAAATTTTAAGCGGCATCCAACCTGAAGACTTGCTCAAATTTGGATTGATTCCTGAGCTTGTTGGTCGTCTGCCCGTCATTGCCACCATGGAAGAATTGTTGGAAGAAGACCTGATTCGCATTCTAAAAGAACCTAAAAATGCATTGACCAAGCAATACATGAAATTGTTTGATCTGGAAGGGGTTCAACTCAGTTTTACTGAAGGAGCGTTGGACGCAATTGCCAAAAAGGCACTGGAGCGGAAATCAGGAGCCAGAGGGTTGCGTTCTGTGATGGAAGAAGCCATGCTGGACGTTATGTATGAGCTGCCCTCTGATGCGAACGCTACCGAGTGTGTGATTAACGAACAGGTAATTACCGAGGGTGAGTATCCTGTTATCTTGTACGATAATTCAGAAAATATAAAAAGTGCCTGAGCTGTTTTATGGATCAATTTACCACTGAAAGACTTCCTCTTATGCCCCTGAGGGATATTGTACTGTTTCCCGGGATGGTTGCTCCTCTTGTTGTTGGCCGGAAAAAATCTATCCTGGCTTTGGAGACTGCTATGGAGGACAACAGCCTGGTCTTCTTGGTTACTCAAAAGGATGCCCTTGTTGATGACCCTGAGCAGCGCCACTTGTACTCTCTTGGTACCATTGCATCGGTGATGCAGTTGCTCCGTTTGCCTGACGGTACGATTAAGGCCCTGGTCGAGGGTAAGGGCAGGGCATGTATCCTTGATGCTGAACTTGAAGGAAGTGGAGATGATGTTTACTACTCCGCTGCCCTGGAGATGATTGAAGATGTCGATGCCCAGAGCCAGGAAGTTTATGCTTACGTTCGCGAGTTGAAAAAGACTTTTGGACTTTTTGCCCAAGATAACAAAAAGCTTCCTCGCGAGGTGTTTAATACTGTTACCTCCATCGAAGATCCCTCTAGGTTGGTAGATCTGATTACTTCCCATCTTCAGCTTAAAACCGAAGAAAAACAAAATATTTTACAAGAAGTATCCGTACCACTGCGGATCTCCCTGGTTCTTGAAATCCTTTACAGAGAGATGGAACTCTCTGCCATGGAAAAGGATATTCATACCAAGGTGAAGAAAAAGATGACCGTAACCCAGCGTAACTACTACCTTTCTGAAAAAATGCGCGTCATTCAGGATGAGGTTGGCCAAGGTGAGGGCGGTGACGATCTGGCAGAGCTTGAAGAGACGGTAAACAAAAAGAAACTGCCCAAAATTGCTAAAGACAAGGTTGCCAAAGAATTAAAAAAACTTCGGCAGATGCCACCAATGTCTGCGGAAACAACGGTGGTGCGGAATTATATTGATACTATCTTGGACCTACCGTGGAGAAAGAAGTCACGCTCAAAGATAGACATTGATAAAGCTGAAGTGGTACTTGATGAAGATCACTACGGTCTTGAAAAAACCAAAGAGCGTATCCTGGAATACCTTGCTGTGCAAACGCAGGTAAAAAAACTCAGAGGGCCAATCCTTTGCCTTGTAGGTCCTCCAGGGGTTGGAAAGACATCGGTCTGTAAATCCATTGCCAGGGCTATGGGGCGACAGTTTACTCGCCTTTCCTTGGGTGGTGTGCGGGATGAGGCTGAAATTCGTGGACATCGGCGCACGTATATCGGGGCAATGCCAGGAAAGATCATCCAATCAATGCAAAAGGCTGGCGTCGTCAACCCTGTGTTCTGTTTGGATGAAGTTGATAAGATGAGCGTCGATTTTCGTGGCGACCCTTCTTCAGCATTACTTGAAGTACTCGATCCCGAACAGAACTATGCCTTCAATGACCATTATCTTGATCTAGATTATGATCTTTCTGGCGTCTTTTTTATAACCACTGCTAATAATTTGCACGGTATACCACTGCCATTGCAGGACAGGATGGAAGTTATTCAGCTTAACGGGTACACAGAGGAAGACAAACTACATATTGCCAATGATTTTCTTCTACCCAAACAGCTCGAAGCCAATGGGTTTTCTGAGCAGCAGATTGCTATTGATCAGCCAGGGATGCTTGAGATAATCCGTCTCTATACCCGTGAAGCAGGGGTTCGTAACCTGGAGCGCACCCTGGCCGGTATTTGCAGGAAGGTTGCGAGGGAGGGGCTAAAGAACAAGGAGACCGGTAAAAGATACCAGATAGGTCCAGATGGTGTTGCCCATTATCTAGGAGTAC
>JAUVLX010000359.1 GCA_030600525.1 Desulfobulbus sp.
AGGGATCGAATTCTTTAGCCTGTGCCTCAATAGACCATGACACTCCTTTTTGCCAATCCAGGTGTCCGTGAGCATGAATGTGGCTTGTGCCTTTTTTGATGCCCAGTTCTGTGATACGAAGTCCATCTTTATGGAATTCAAGTGTGGCATTTGTTGCTATGTCTGCCAGGTTCGGATAGTCGACCATATTACTGGTGGTTTGAATCGTTAGTGTAGCCTTATCAAAAGTTCCAGTGCCCTTGAGTTGTACATCTCCAAATACGATGTTCGGCCACGTACTGTTAATCGCTGCAAGAGCAACTGCGTCACTCGTTGCTTCAAGATTCCACAGGGGGAGTTTTTCTTTTATTGTGAACCTGCTTGAGAGTGTTGCCTGAACCGGCTTGGTTATATTTGATTTGATAAGGCAATCAAGCAGATGCCCTTTAATAATGGCGTTGCCTGAAATTTGCGGATAGTGGTCAAGCTTGATGCTATACGCACTCGAAATATGCAATGGGTAGTCGCCTGTTGTTCGCAGTTCTCCCTTAAGCTCAATAGAAATCTGCTCTTGGTGCACGTTGAGCGATTCCACCTGCATATGATTCCCAACCATGGAAAAATGTTCAAGAGAGAGCTTCTTAAAGTGTATCTTCTCCTTTGTTGCGAGCTGCTTGATATCCAACGATTCAACCACAGCTTCTTCCATATACAGAGATATGGGGAGTGTAACCTGAGGAAATTCGGTTACGTTGGAAGGTGAGGTTGGTTGTAGCTCTTTAAATTTAACATTGCTGAGATTCAAGGAGGTTATAACCAACTGCTTTTGCATAAGAGCTGGTAATCTTAATGTAATGGCCGCCTCTGCAATGAAGACTTCACGCGTGCCATCATTATACCGAACTTTGTGCAACACTACCCCATCCATGAGGGAACCCTTGATGGTGCCTACTGAAACATCTCCAGGGGTAAATTTTTCTGTCAGGGTGATGAGTAGCCTAAGCCCAGGAGTGGTGTGTGTGATAAAAGCTGTGATGCCGAAAATAAGGAACAGGGCTGACAAAGCAATGGCTGGCAAGATTTTTTTCATCAGAAATCTGCTCCAATATTAAAATGGACTCGCCAACTGTTATCTTCGTCCAAAGCCTTTGCCAAATCCAGTCGGATCTGGCCAAAAGAAGCACTCCATCGAATCCCAATACCTGCACCATTTTGCATGGTGAGGTCATCCCACGAATTGGTGGCTGTCCCACTATCAAAAAATATAGCGGCTCCCCAGTTCTCAAATATTTCTTTCTCCAGTTCTAAGCTGTATGTGAACAGGTAACGACCACCAATAACATTACCGGCGGCATCTTTTGGGCCGATACGTTTATATCCATAACCGCGTACACTTTGATCTCCACCTGCATAAAACCGCAATGATGGTGGGAGTTCTAAGAACTCATCCGCCGCTGTGGCACCGATATTTGCTTTACCAATAACGCGCCAGGAGGGTGAAAAAGCATAAATGGCTTTGGTTCCGACTGAACCCTGAATAAAGGTAGTATCAGAAAACAGGTTACTGTTTCCACCGGTTAAAGCGCCGGTCACACTAAGGCCGTGTTGTGCTTTGATACGGTTATCTGTCCATCGCCAGGTTATTCTGGCTCCAGGTGCGAGTATGTTTGCATGGCCGTTGTCCAGGCCGGCAACATAATCCTCATCTAAGAGCTTGAGATAGAGGCTGTAATCACCGTTTTTTTTAAGCTCATCATAGCTGACGGATGATGTCCAGCTTTTGGATTCTGTATTGTCAAAGTTTTCATTTTCCCATTTCCCAATGAACGACAGTTTTTCTTTCTTCGGATCACTGATGGGGATGGTGTACACCCCGCCAAAACGGCTTTTACGTTGTGAAGGTTGCAACTGCATGTCAAACTGGTGGCCGAGGCTGTTAACCCGGCGATTGTACCACTCTAAACTGCCACGAAATCCGGTATCGGTGCCTACTCCAATCCCAGCCCCATAACGGTTAACTACACCGGGAGTAAGCTTTATCGTAACTGGGACTTTGCCAGACACAGCTGTTTTGAGATTGTAGATAATTTCGGCGGTAGCGAAGTATCCTGTACCCAGAAGGAGCTGCCGCATTTGGGTAATAGCCCTTGGCGATAACGGATCACCCTCTTTTTGAGCAGTTATTTTCCTGAGCAGGCTATGGTTGATGAAATCACATTGATAAGTGATTGGACCAAAATAATAGCGTTCTCCCAGCTCTAGGGTAAGTCCTATGTTGGCAGAGTTTTTTCCGATGGTTACCTCTATAACATTTCGTGCTAACCTTGCCTTTTGATAACCGTTGTTTAGTGCGGTTGTAATTAACTGCTGTTTACCGTTAGTATACTTACGGTGATCAAGGGTGTCGCCATCTTGCAAGGGAAAAGATTTGTTTGCGTTTATTGCCCATGGTGAATCGCACCCTTTACCCAAACACTCAATACGGATCTGTGCGACGCGTGTTGGTGGCCCTTTATCAATTGTTATCTCTACAACATCCTGCTCGTTATTTCGGTTTTCTGTCATCGAAATCGTAGATGAATAATACCCGAACGGTTGTAAAGCCTCTGTGACCTCCTCTCGTGCTTTGTCCATATATTTTGCGAGCAGGTGAGGACCTAAATTTCCACTGTTTTGATATTTGCTCAATGATAACCGGGCAAGGACATTATCCTTGAGCTCCCCCTCAACTCCACTAATACTCAGCTTATAAGAAGTGGTTGACAGGCAATATACATTGGGAACAAGGTTGAGCGCCGTGGAGATCAGCAAACATGTAAACAAGCATAAAAAAATTTTGGAGATTAACGCTTTATCATTATTACAACGTTGCACGCATTCCAGGTCCTTGTGGGAAATGTTCACACAGCCCTCCCTGTCGACTCTGCAAAAGAGTCTGAAGAATGGGCAATGTTTTCTTTTGCTTGTCTCAATGGATTAAATAATATCCTGTATACGGAAAAGAAGAGAGATGTCGCTGTTAGCCCGGATCTCTCATGAACATTGTGCCAATTTGTTCAATTGCACCATCTCTTTATGTTAAGCAACGTCACATGGAGTTACAAATTTCGACAATGTTCACCAAAGGTCAGTCCA
>JAUVLX010000260.1 GCA_030600525.1 Desulfobulbus sp.
TGAAATAAACCCGTAACTGAAAAGGCCTATGAAAACACGTACGATTATCCTGACAGTAGTTGGTATTGTTGTTTACGTCATGGTCGCCAAATACCACGGCGAGCTGAAAAGAAACAACCCCTTATCAAGCGAACATGTAGCACCCCAGGTGGAGCATGCGCAGCTCGCGGAACAACATCAAACTGATGCAGTTCTTGCATCGGATCAACATTCGGAAGAGCATGCTCCAGCTCACCCTGTTGCTCAAGAAGAGCCGGCCGTTGATGATCAGAAAGCTCAACCAGTTGCAGCAGAAGAAGTACAAGAAACTGCTCCAGAAACAGTAGCCACAGAACCTGAAAAAGAACCGGCTGATATGGCTGTGGTAGCTAGTCAAGAAAAACTCAGTGATGAACTTGTTCAAAAAGAAAAACAAATCCTGAGTTTGCTCGAAGCACAGGAAGCCGTGGCCAATAAATATCGTGAGCTGCTCAGGCACACCGAACAAGCCAATGCTGCCATCATCGCGTTGCGCAAAGGCAAGCAATCACTCATTGCTGAACTTGCGAAGAATAAAGCCACTGCTCAGGATCTGGTTATCGCTCAACTGGCCTTACAGGAAAACGAAAATGCCGTTGGTGTAGCCAATGATCGAATAGTTGCCCTTTCCGACAAGAACAATGATCTTACAAAAAGATATGAAGCATCCAATGCTGCTATTCAGCAACTCAAGGCAGCATTGGTTGACGCAGAACTCACAAACACTATATCTGACAAAATTGTCCTTGATAATGAAGCACAGCTTGCCCTGCTTCAGGACCAGATTCAGGCACAGACCGTTGAAATAGGTCGGCTCAAAGCAAAATTCACAGATGCCACCTCCCAACTTGCTGTTACCCGCAACAATCTGAAAAAAGCAGATCTTAAGGCCGAAGCGATGTTTCGCTTTGGACAGGAAAAAGAAAAATCTCTGCTCCCTTTTGAGGAACAGGTAACAAGCCTGCAAATCTTCATTGACGAAAAAGAAGTCGCCCTTGCAGCAGCACTCAACGAAGGGGAATCTCTGCAACAGGCTCTGAACAGCAAAGCCCAGGAGCTGGATGCACTTTTACTGGTAAACGGTGAGCAAACTGCTGAAATTTTATCCCTGCAGGAAAAGGCTGCTGGTTTAGAGTCTGATCTTTCTATTAGGAATGAAGAGTTTACAGCATCCATCGAACTGCTAGAACAGACTGAAGCCAAACGCCAGGAAGGCACCGCAGAAATAGCTGTACTCTATGAGGCAAACAACGCAACTCAAGAGGAATTAGAACAGGCAGCACAAACCTACAAAGAAGCGCAAAATACGATTGTCGAACTTGAATCAGCCATTGTTCTTGCCGAGACTTCCTTAACTGAGAACCAAGAGCAATTAAACGGTGTCAACGAAACCGTTACAACGCTTCAGGAACAACTTGCAACACAAACTACCGCATCTGAGGGACTTGAAACCCAGCTCCAAGAAATGTCCACTAATTTCACAGCCCTCAAAGAAGAGAACCTTACTCTTGCCGGTCAAGTAGACAACATGCTTGCAGACCAGCAGGCTGTAGACGGATTGAAGCTGCAATTAGAAAAGGCTACAGTCGCTATTGCTGCACTGGAAACAGAAAAAGAAACCTTCGCAGCAACTCTGGCTCAAGTCGAAGAATTGCTGTTACAAAACCAGACACTGCAGACGACTTTGGAAGAAAAGGATACTGCCATAGCCGATGCAACCGCTCAAATTGAAACACTGTCCCTACTTCAAGTTCAACTCCTAGAGCTTGAAAATGCAACGGCACTCCATGCAGAAGCCATTGCAGCTAAAGATACTGCTCTCGCAGAATCCACTACCCAGGTAGAAACGCTTACCGCATTCAAAGCCCAATTCGAAGAAAGCCAGGCAAAAAACAGTGAACTCGCAGCTTCTTTAGAACAGCAGACAGCGCAACTGGCAACGGTAAACCAGGAGCTGACAACTGCCCAAGAACAAGCGACAGGTGTAGCTGAAGAACTTGCCGCAGCGAAAGCACAGCAGGCTTATTTGACAGAAGAGTTGGCAGCAGCCCAAGAACAAGCGACAGGGGCAACTGACGAACTTACTACAGTTAAAGAGCAGCAGGCTTCCTTGATAGAAGAACTTACAGCTGCCCAAGCTAAAGTTGAAGAGATTGAGACTCTTACAAGTGCAGTACAAGAAAAAAGTGATGCTTTAACTGCCGCACAAAAGCAGGTAACAGCGTTACAGGAAAAAGCCGCGAAAGTAGATCAACTTGACGAACAAGTTGCTGGTCTTACCACTCAGATGCAAGAAGCAGAGGCAGGTAAAGCTGCTGCAGAAGAAAAGGCAACAACCCTAGAAGGCCAGGTGCAACAGGTTTCCACCTCTCTTTCTGCGAGTGATAACAAGTTTGCAGCGCTTGATACTAAACTGCAATCTTCCCTTGCACAAATTGCCACACTGACAACCACTCTCGGTGAAAAAAGTGCTGCAACAGAACAATTAACTCAAGACCAGGCTACCAGCCAAGAAGCAATTGCTTCTCTTGAAAAACAACTCACTGATCTCAACCAGCAACTCGAAGCAGGCAAAGGTAAAAGCGAAGAACTCGTAGCTGCAGAAAAAGCTCTTGCTGACCTTGAAGATACCAACAACAATCTGCAACAGCAACTTGCAGCCAGCAGTGAAGCAACCGCTCAACTGCAAGCGCAAACCGAAGCATTGCAAAAAGAACTCGACACCCTCAATAATGAGCGTAATCAACTCACTCTACAGAGTACAGATACCGATAAAGACGGTGTTATGGATGCGACTGATAAATGTCCCGAGACACCTGCGGGTGTCAAAGTTGACGAGACTGGGTGTGAGCCTGACAGCGACAAAGACGGACTTGTTGACAGCGCAGACCTCTGTAACGATTCAGCAGAGGGAAGCGTTGTTAATGAACTTGGATGTGAAGAAACAAAAAATATTATCCTCAGTGGAGTTACCTTTAAAACCGGAACTGCGGACCTGACCCCGGCATCTAAGGAAAATCTGGACTTGGTTGCAGCAGCTCTGCTTAAATCCCCTGCAATAAAGCTTGAAGTCGCAGGTTACACCGATTCTGTTGGTAATGAGCAGAGAAATCTGCAGGTTTCAAACCTACGCGCCCAGTCAGTAGTCGACTACTTTGTTGAAAAAGGAATTGATGCTGAGCGACTTATCGCAAAAGGCTACGGTTTGGCTGACCCCATCGCGGACAATGCCACTGCGGAAGGACGTGCAAAAAACAGAAGGGTTGAATTACACCAGATAGCAGAGTAACTGCCTTACCTGTCTTCAACTTGTTAAAGCCCGTTGCAGTTCGCTGCAACGGGCTTTTTTATTATTGGTTTCCTATGGCAATGGAAGCCAACCAGCCAATCTAAATACTGGCCCTGCCCATAGACTAATCTGTAATTAAGTGGTAAATAGGCGTCCAGGAAATCATTTTTTTTCACCTTGTAAACCGTACCCCTGAGGGAGTACTTACCCGTTGTCGAGTATAAAATGGAACGACTACTTTTAATTGCCTTTGCTGCCTCACTTGGTACTGCCTTTTATTACTGGTTTGCCCGGGCAGTACAGAAACAGTACATGCAAGAGTTTATTCAGGCCAACCACTGGCTGATGCACCCAAATGCAATCTGTTACTGGCGGACAGCGATTGCGTTTATCGCGTATGTTCTTTATTTCTTTGTAGATTTTCAAGCTATTGCGATAATCATTTTTACCTTTGCCGCCATACTCGACGGCGTCGACGGGACAGTGGCAAGAGTTTGCAACCTTTCGACCAAATGGGGAGAATGGCTTGACCCCTTGTGTGACAAATTGACCTACCTGCCGCCGTTGCTTGGCTTTGCCTATGCTGGTATTCTTTCCATCAACCTGGTCTGGGCACTGGTAGTCATTGAACTCTTTGGACAATTTTTCGCAAGACATATTCTTTCGTACATGAAGTGTTCGGTGGCAGCAAATAATTTTGGTAAAATCAAGGCGATCATCTGCTTTACCTTGATGATTTTTTGTTCTTTACTTGAAAAAAGCTCCGGCTTATTTGTCATCAATATTGCTGATGAGGTACTGATTGCCTGCATTATCCTTGCTTCTGCCTCGGTGGTCTTTAAATTTATCCCCAACCGTTTATATGCCGATATACTTTCCACCCTTAACTTTTTTTGTGGTGTCACCAGCCTTGTCCTAACCCATAACAAAATGTTTGCCTGGGCTATTTTTGTAATAATTCTAGGCCAGCTTTTTGATCTTTTTGATGGACGAATGGCTGAAAAACATGGTGGAACCAAATACGGACCGTACTTGGATGATACAGCTGATTTTGTAAGCTTTGGTCTTGCACCGGCCTATGTCATTGTTCAATCAGGGGGGAGCCTGGCGTGGCTTTTTGCCATCCTGTTTTTTACCGGGGTTGCCTACCGGCTGGTACGCTTTGTTACTGTTGACAAAAAACGGACAGATATTCCTGAAGGTGTTTTCAATGGACTACCCAGTCCTGCAGGTGCATTAATAGTCCTTGGTGCTGCCTTGGTTGCAAAACCTCTTTTTCTGTGGATAATAACTACCTGTACAGTCGGCTTGATGATAAGCCACATCCGTTTTGCCCACTTTGCTCGAGTCATCCTCAAACATATCCCCAAACCATTATTCTTTCTTACCAGCGCAACAATTATCGTTATCATCGCGTATGTACTTAAAACAAAGAATGTAGAGATGTTTGGGTATTTTATTCTTTTTTCAGTATTGCTCTACATTGTAGCTGGAAGAAAATGGGCCCGTAATCCTGCCCAAAAAAACACCGCTTCCACACCTTAATCCAGTTTGAGTCGTCCATTACAGGTGGCATAATAACAATCTTTTTTTTAGCGACTAAGAAAAATTCATATATTTTTCTGATCGGAGTCCTTGCTTGCCAAGTTTGTTTTCACTAACTTCGAATTCTTGCCACCCCAAAAAAAAGCATATTGGGTTGCAAATCATAATTTCTAAATTCGACCATATGACTGCCACTATATTTTGTAAGCCATATTAATTCATAGTAATCATGTCTATCCAGAACCTTTAACTGCGAACCAACCTGGGCAATGACATCTTCCACCCTACAGTAATGAGCCTGTTGATTTACTGTCTTTTCGCCCAATCTCTCGGAGTCTAGCCCAACCTTTTGCGAAAGAATCTCAATCTCCTCTCTAATGAAGGTTTTTCACCTTACGGCTATTTCTAGACTACGGAACTTCAGGCAGATAGATAGCAAGAGTCTCTTGTAGTGCCATAAAATATATTTAATAGTTGACAG
>JAUVLX010000214.1 GCA_030600525.1 Desulfobulbus sp.
AGCGCCTGTGGAGGTCATGCCCGCACTCTTTACCTTGCCATCGCCGTAGATTCCCCGGATGCCGACACCAATGGAAAACTGGTCACAAAACCGATAGGACAAGGTGGGATTTGCCTCAAAAACCTTGAGGGTAAATTCTTCCGCAAAGGTTCTGGGAAACGGATCGTGCCACTGCTTGGACAGACCTGCCGGTGCGGTGAAGGAAAAACCTACTCTGAAATCGCCATAATAGGGAGAGACAGCAAAAAAAGTTGGTAGAAAGAAATTTTCTTTCTCCGATTCACCGTTGTACGATGGGGTTCTACTGTCAGTGTATGAAATTGAGGCAAGATGTATCCAGGTAGCATCGATCTCCAGATATCCCCGGTCATCGAGCCACGACATATTTGCTGGATTATAATAGGTTGCATCAGCCCCTGGTGTATACGCCACATAGGCTCCTGCACGTGCTGCGGAATTAACAGACTGCTCGGGTACCCTCCATCCCGATCCATATGCTGAACCAGCTCCGATAAGTAAAGCTGCTGCCACCACCGCTGTTTTTTTCATCTCCCCTCCTTTTTGTAATTTAGGTTTCCTTACACAAGCATACTGTCAGCTGAATACAGGTACCTCTTGATTTTGTGGGTTGCCGTTTTTATAAATGGTTCGCGTCGCTCCAACACACGAGAAAGCCTTGAAGAAGGAGGCAATTTTTCATTTACCTCTACCCGCATCTCTTCCAGCATAGACGAGATAAAATGATGCCTTTGCGTTCGGTTCTTACCGACAGTTTTATTGTCAATAAATTCATAATCAGGGTACACCCAAACTTCCAACACACCACGATTTTCCACAACAAGAGATTCAACCACAAAAAGAGATGAATTAACTTTGTGCTCAATGGCCTCTGGATAGACATTTTCCCCATTTGACAGCACGATAACCGACTTTGAGCGTCCCATAATATACAGATTCCCTTCACTATCTAAAAATCCCAGATCACCGGTTTTCAGCCAGCCATCTTCGGTAAAACTGTCCTGGGTCGCCTCAGGATCATTGAGGTAGCCCTGCATAACATTGGGACCTCTTGCCTGAATTTCACCAATACCATCATTGGAGTGCCCTTCATCAATACGAACGTCCACCCTTGGAACTGGCTTCCCCACTGATCCCAAGTTGACGGTCTTATCTCCATGAGGGCCACCGGCAAGCAACGGAGAGGATTCAGTAAGCCCGTAGCCAACCAAAAAGGGAAATCCTGCATCACGCAGAAAAGTCTCGACCTCAGGATTGAGGGCTGCCCCACCAATCCCCATGAGCTTCATCCGGCCACCGAAAAAATCGGTAAGCTTACTGCCAATTTTTCGATACACCATCTTTCTGCCTAGATTAAAACGACAGGCAAAAGAGAGCATCTTGCTTTTCTCAACCGCCGGAACCACCCGCTTCTTGTAAATTTTTTCAATTACCAACGGTACAACCAACATCACATGAGGCCGCTCTTTTGCACAAATTCGCTGTAAGATGGCAGGGGTAGGGGTCTTACCAGCATACACAACACGACCGCCGGTCAACAAGGGGAGCAGAAAACCAGTTGTAAATTCATAAGTATGTGAAATCGGCAGTACAGACAGAAAAACCCATTCCGCCTGGATATCCATAACTCCGCTGGCCGAATACGCATTGGAACAGAGATTTTCGTGACTCAACATTACGGCTTTTGAAAATCCAGAAGTTCCTGAAGTATATAATATGGAGGCAATATCTTCAGGTTTGACAACGGAAAAAGTCAACGTCTCATTTTCTGCCTCTACACTGAACTGGTTGAGCGCCTTGTCCAGAAAACTACTAAAAATTTGCAGAGGAATAAGTCCGGTATCATCGACATAATCATCAAGGGTTACAACGGTGCCAAGATCTTTTTTGAGATCATAAATTTTCTCTATCTGCCTCTGGGTGAGAAAAATAATATCACATTCCATTTCATTAAGAATGTGATGCACGTCGGCTTCCGGTAAATCCGGAAAAAGAGGCACGGCATGGGCTCCCAATCTGACAATAGCAAAATATACCATTCCCCAGTAATGAGAATTTTCGCTGAGGATGGCGATCCTATCGCCCCGCTTGACTCCCAAAGAACTGAGATATGCAGCCAGGCTCAGTATCCTTACATGAAACTCCTTATAACTCAAAGGCTCCTCAAGAGCCATTCCGGTAGCTGGTAAATGGCGAAATCGCCTACAGCTTATGTCAATAAGCTCATTTAAAGTTGCCGCATTTTCCTGGATAGCTGGCAGATTTTCACTGGAGATGGTATCAATGGGTATTTGTCCACCATGCACCGTTTTCTCTATTTTAGACTCATCATTCATGCTATTCTCCAAATACAGACCTTAGCCATTGTCATTTTGGACTGTTGATACCATAAACCACGAGAGTTTTCAAAGGAAACGGGATCAAATGGCTTGACAGTCAACCGGCACAGACATTAAAATTCCAGTTCTTTTTCAATTGATCAAAATCGAGTGATTCATTCTCATGCAACGAGGCATACCTTTTTTTCTTTTTCTCTTTTTCCTGTGTACGCTCTTCCACGTTCAGGACGTTGCGGCAGTGCACCCCCCTGTCCTGAAAACCAGTGCCAAAAAGAGACCTAACACCCAATCTCGCAAGGCTGTTGTCCCAGCCTCTGTTCCCAACCGCCCCACCACATTCAGTAGCACGATTTCCCAGGATCAAGCAAACACGATCTCAGCGGTTATTTCCCTTGGTAAAGCAAACAAGATCACGGCGGTTAAAAGAAGAGTTGGCACACTCTCTAAGAACAAAACCATCCGTCTGCCCAAAATCAACAAACAGATCAGTTCAAAGTGTGTGATGGTGATGGATGCAGTTACCGGGAAAACAATCTTTGCAAAGTCACCCGATACACCTCGCCAACCAGCTTCCACTATCAAGGTACTCACAGGTTCAATTGCACTGAAATTGTTACAAAAAAGCGAAAAAGTAGGAGTCAGCCACAAGGCATCCAGAATGCCGAGCTCCAAGGTCTACCTCGACCCAAAGAAAAATTATCTAGCAACAGACCTTATCAATGCAGTGCTCTTGGCCTCGGCCAACGATGCCAGTGTAGCATTGGCAGAAAGAATAGCTGGAAACGAAAAAAAATTCGCCTACATGATGACTTTAAGAGCAAAGCTGTGGGGAGCAAAGCGAACTATCTGTAAAACAGCATCCGGACTCACAGCCAAAGGCCAACAGTCCACGGCAAGAGACCTGGCAAACATTTTCAGACATGCCATGCAAAACCCTGAATTTGCCCGCCGGATGAAAAAACGCAAGGCTGTGACCACCGAAGGAAAAAATCTCTATAATCACAATAAAGCCCTGTGGAGGGTAAAAGGGACGCAGGCCGGAAAAACAGGCTATACAGCAGCAGCCCGCCAGACCTATGTGGGACAGTTCTCCCGAGACGGGGAAAGTATAGTGGTTGCGATAATGGGAAGCGAAACCATGTGGAGTGATGTGAAAAAACTTGTCGATTACGGCTTCAAGAAAAAACAACAGCTTCGCTACGCTCAAGCGGCGGCTTCCACCCCGGCAACTGCCATCAACTAAAAATAAAAAAAGCCTGCATTTACATACAGGATTTTTTTATTTTATTTTTCCAGTTGTTGACTTACCAAACTAAGAAGGACATCACGTTTGAAGGGTTTCTCAAGAGTTGCAATATCGCCTAAATAGCCAGCCATGGTCAAATAGCGTTCTGCCTTAATTGCCCCGCCACCTGAAATAGCCAGTATATTGAGGTCGGGATAATCCCGCACCAATTCCATGATAAACTTAAGCCCATCCTTCACAGGCATAATCATATCGGTGATGACAAGGTCAAAAGAATACTTGCCCACAAGTGACATACCGTCTTCACCGTTTTCTGCGGTATGCACCTCATATCCTTCCTGTGAAAGCATCTGTGTCAGCATTGTACGAATCTGATCCTCATCATCTACAACTAATATCCGCTTCAAAGGACACAACTCCTGGTAAAGGGTAATAATGTAAACATATTACCCTTATAATAGCAGTGTGACGAGCTGCCAGGCAACTGCTTTTTACAATTTTTCTATTTTACCCGTCTACAGAGTCTCCCAAAACCACCTGGAATTGTACCGGATGCCCAGAATGCCCTGCCGTGCTTATAGTCTACAAACCAGTATCCACCCGGCTTTCGGGTAGCATCCACAAAGACAAATGGCTGCGCGGCTGAAAAACAGAGATGGAGATATTGATCCTTACTGTTCTTTTTTTTGCACATCAATGAGAGCCCTTCGGCCATGGTCGGCAGGCGCCAGTCATCATATCCTGCAAATTTTTCCTTATTATATTTTTCCACCACCCGCCGCATAGAACGGTTGCTCATAATATCAGCACCTTCCCGCTCCCACATCAAGCCTGTCTTCTTATCAATTACGGTTCTCCCATCTCCGCTGTCAACAAGACAACTCTCATAGCTGCCACCTGGGTTGCGCTCATGATCAACAAGCTGATATTTGGTGACCAGTGCCACCACATCTTCTTCACTCAAAGCAGATGGCTGGTCAGGTAACTGCACCAATTCCACGACCTCACCAGTTTCACCAACAGTTGGTAGTCCGGAGGGACCAAGAATATCTATACTTTCGTCCTCAATGGGGATGATTTTTGATTCATCTTCAGTTTCGATTACATGCTCAACTAACCATTTCCTAAGCCGTTCATTGATGGGATGGGTACGCTCAAACATGGCCACCTTTCCCTGCTCATCAACACATTCTTCGACCAATTCCTGCGGAGCAAGAATTTCCGCGACTACACGGGCATGCTTAATCCCCCGCTCCATGAGGCATAACTTTGAAGGCTCTCCCCAGGCATCAATAAAAAAGTAATAAACCCGCTCATTCTTACTGCGAACACGCTCAACCCCTCCCCAACTTTCAAAGGTTCCAAAGGTGTATTCCGGGGTCATATCCCAGTCGACGGTTGGCATTCCCGAAATTTGCAGTCTTTTGAACAGTCCCATAAATCCTCCTTAAGTATTTAGAAAAAATCTAAAACCAAGTAGAGTGTTTGCGAAAATAAAACCTCTCTCACTTTATATAATGATTATTATTATCAGGTCAAGATGAATCAGCTAACAACCTTTCCCGCTGGCCTTCCTCTGCCTCTGGGCACGTCACCAACCCCTGACGGAATTAACTTTGCTCTTTTTTCCAGAAATGCCGTCGCAGTAACCCTGATCATCGAGCTTAACGAGCATGGGAAACCTCATCAAATTGAGATAAAACTGCATCCGAAAATAAATAAAACCGGTGACATATGGCACGTCCTCATTCCCGACCTGAGCATACCCTGCTATTACGGCTACCGGATATCTGGTCCCTTTGATCCAGAGGGAAGCGGTCACGCCTATGACGATTCGCTCATAATTCTAGATCCCTACGCCAAAGAACTACGATCCTCCCATTGGGGTGACAAATGGGGAGGGCTGGGTCAACAGCCTTGCTGCCGCATCCAGTCGCCGCAATATGAGTGGGAAGACGATCGTCCATTAAACATCCCCCTCAAGGACTCCATTATCTACGAACTTCATGTTCGCGGATTCACCAAGGATCCATCATCAAATGTTATTTATCCAGGTACCTTCAAAGGAGTTACGGAAAAAATACAATATTTAAAAAACTTGGGAATCACTGCTGTAGAATTAATGCCGGTGACGGAATTCAATGAGAATGAGACACTCTTCGCCAACCCCGAGACAGGTGAAAAACTGAAAAATTACTGGGGCTACAGCCCGCTCTCCTTCTTCTCTCCCAAATCAGGTTATTGCAGTCAACAAGACAACCCTATCAATGAATTCAGGGACATGGTCAAAGCACTGCATAAAGCGGGCATAGAAGTTATTTTAGATATTGTTTACAACCATACTGCCGAAGGGGGCATTGACGGGCCGACGACTAGCTTCAGGGGAATAGACAATACCATTTACTATCTGCTTGATCCCTGGACCAGGACCTATCTCAACTTTTCGGGCTGCGGCAACACCTGCAACTGCAATCACCCCATTGTTCGTAGCCTCATTATCGACGCTCTCCACTGGTGGGTCATTGAAATGCATGTGGATGGCTTCCGCTTTGACCTGGCCTCCATCCTTGGCAGGGATTCCAGTGGCCAGGTGCTGACCAATCCACCCATGGTGGAAATGATTGCCGAAGACCCGGTTCTTGCCAACACCAAAATTATTGCAGAGGCCTGGGATGCAGCTGGCTTGTACCAGGTAGGGA
>JAUVLX010000187.1 GCA_030600525.1 Desulfobulbus sp.
ATGGCTGTCTGGGAAGGCAACACCTCAGTCGTAGAAACTCTTATTACGAAGGGTGCAAAAATAGATAAAAAAGCAATGAAGTTTGCACGACAGAAAAACCGTCATGAAATCCTACGGATGCTAGAAAAAAAAGGAACTGAGTAGAAGAATAATGTTGAGAGGGGTCAGGTAGAGGTTGTATGAGGTAAGGTTAATAGGTGGCAAAAATGCTGCCCGTTAACCTTATTCCTGTAAATTTTCGAGGAGCACAGGAAGAATTTACACTTTTCTTTTCCGATACCTAAAGCCAACTTACCGATTCTTTCAATGTTGGGTATTTGACCGAACGCGGTTGATACTCGTCTTCCGGAAACCCCAATGCACAGCCATCTAATGCATATTCTCCGACCCACCGAAAAGGGATCTGAGCTCTTTATTCGCTTTTCGGAGTCGCCTGGGCCCCTTATTTGAGATACGGATACCCAGCCTATGAGATACTTCCTGGCAAAATTTTCCGCTACCGGTCAACTGCCCTCTCTGGAGTGCATCTCTAATCACTTGATCTCTGCTTCAGAAATTGGGTCACACAACATGAAAGCTAAAGATTTTGATAAAAAGTTTGAATTAGGTGAGGACTTGACCGATAATCTTGATTTTTCAAAAGCTAGAAGAGTGAACCAGGAACCTAAACGGGTCAATATTGATTTTCCTACATGAGTAGTAGAGGACCTTGATAAACACCCAAAACGACTTGGTATAACTCGCCAGGCTCTAGTAAAGGTTTAGGTAGCGGAGAAACTTAAAGAAGCTGCCTAATGTCGCGTCAACGATGAAATCGTCGAAATATATTCATACTAAATCCTGCTTAGGAGACTTTTGAAAGTAACGAATTTTGATCAAAAGGAGGTAAGCTTCGGCGTGAATGGATCCGATCTCTCTGGACAAACAACGTGTCTGTGCCGATCAGCTCACCCCGGCTTTGTTCAATGCCGGAATAAAGCTGACCAGCCACATAAGGAGTTGTCCGGAAATAACTTGAACATCTCGCATCGCATTTTCAGGTCATCTTTGGCTGATCTTCAATCACAAAGTCCTCAACGTAGCACAACTATAGTGCATAGCAGCTGAGTTGAGCCATCATGTACGGCTAACTTACCAGTCTATCGACACAGAGCGAGTCGAAAGCGTATCGCTTCACCAGCTAGGGACTATACGTCTGCGGCTTTGTTCAATTAGATCACCCAAAGCTAACCTAAACATGAGCGCGATATTGTCCAACTTATTTACGGACAGCTCCTGAGCATTCTTTTTAGGCCCTCAGCCGCTCCTGCAGCCAGCTCGATATATGACCAATCTGCTGTGGGCAAACATTATGCGCCATCGGATATGTTCTATACTGTACTTTGTATCCCAGAGCAGTGAGTTCTTCTGCTGCCTTTATACCTAAAGGTTCAGGAACAACTGGATCCTGAGTACCATGCTGAATCTCTATGGGAATGGCAGAGTTTGCCTGATTTCGCTCAATGGTCTCACTGGTGGCAAAATAGGTAGACATTGCCAACAGGCCTCCCAGTGGCTTAGGATAGGTCAATGCAAGCTGATAGGCAACCGCCCCTCCCTGGGAAAACCCTGCTAATAAAATACGCTCACTGGCAATCCCGCTCTCTATTTCAGCGTCAACGAATCCTCGCACCTTCTCGGCAGAAGCCATCAGCTGGGTAGCATCCACCTTCCTGTTGATGTCCATTTCAAAAATGTCGAACCAGGCAGGCATCACATATCCGTTATTGACGGTCACCGGGATCTTTGGTGCATGGGGAAAAATGAATTTGACTTGCAACTCTTGAGGCAGACGCAGTTCTGGGACAATCGGCGCAAAATCATTACCGTCGGCACCAAGTCCATGGAGCCATATGATTGCGGCATCAGGATTGGGTCCGGTAGTTTGCTCTATAGCTGGCAAGAGGGACATTATGTATATTCTCCTTGATTGAGGGTACTATTAAAAAATTAGATATTTAGTCCAAGATTAAGGCATGCGCAAAAAAATACCGCAGGCATATAAATAATATCGGAGTCTACGCTTACCTCTGAGGATATTTTTTTAAGCATAACGCAGATATTGGACTAAATAACAATTTTTTAAAGTGGCCTAGAGTCTATTGATATGACCTGGTCTATGACGAATCGTCTTCCAAACGATATTTTTTATGATTTAGAAAATGCTGCAGTTCCGTATCAGTTACATCCCTTCGCTCTCCCACTTTCCGAGCAGGATTACCAGCCCAGATCTCCCAGGGCTGTGGATTTTTGGTCAAAACAGATCCGGCCCCTACCACCACGCCATCGGGTATATGGGTCACCTGGTACAGAATTATAGACCCATCATGAATCCAGACATCGCTCCCGATTTTCTTGTCCTGCCAAATAACACCATGCTCCTCTTCCAGGGCCAACAGAGGACTTTTCCCAAAATGGATGTGATCATGGGTGTAGACCCTTACCCTGGCCCCAATATTAGACCATGCCCCCACCTGGATTGAGCCGGTGCAATCCAGCAGAGCAAAACGGCTTATCATCACATTGGTCTCCCGCTCCGGGGATTGAAAGACCTCTGGCGTTAAAACCAAGCTGCCGGCATGAATATGCTTATGAGGATATCTAACAGCCACATTCAATGCTCTGTCCAACTGCTGCCTGGTAAGGGTGGTAGAACGATACTCCATTACAACACTTATCCTTCTTACAATTGCAGGGAACGGTTGACGATCTCGCTCACATCCCCAGACAAAGTTGACGTATCCTGCAGGCGCTGGAGCTGTTGTTTTATCAATTCCTGCCTGGACGCATCATAGCGACGCCATTGGGTCAACGGAGTAGCTAGCCGGGCTGCAATCTGCGGGTTCAACGGGTCGAGGGCAAGAATAACATCGCCAAGAAAAACATAGCCCTTGCCATCTGCGGCATGAAATTGGGCATGATTGGCACTGCAAAAGGCTCCTATCAGCGAACGTACCTTGTTAGGATTCTTGAGGCTGAATACCTCATGCTCCATCAGACTGCGCACCCGTTCCAGAGTTCCCGGTAAAATGCAGGTAGCCTGTAGTATAAGCCACTTATCCATGACCAGGGGATCCTGATGCCATTTGTCATAAAAATCGGCCAGCAGCTTTCCCCCCTGCTCCTGATCTGTATTGACCACGCTTTGCAGAGCGGCAATAGTATCGGTCATGTTATCACTTGAGCTATATTGCTCCAGCCCAATATTTATTTTTTCAGCCGCCTTGTTTGCCAGAAGATAGCCAAGACAACAATTCTTCAATGCCCTCTCCCCGACTTGCTTGGGTGCATATTGATACTTGGTATCGGTTTGCAACAATGTATACCGTTTCTCAAACAGCGGAGCGAGTTCCCTGGCAATCTGCTCACGAAATTGATTACGCACGTTGAATACAATGACCGGATCAACAACCTCCAGCTGCTGGCTGATCCAATTTTCCGATGGCAACATCAAGGCCATAGCAAGCAATGCAGGATCACTTGCGGTATCTTCCAAGAGTGCCCTCGTTCCATCGATAAGCACAGGAGCAACGCTTACCTCTTTTTCCGGATTATACTTTTTTATTTGCTCAAGAATACAAGAAAGACTCAGTTCCTGGGCAGCATCCCAGCGATTAAAAGGGTCAGCATCATTGGCCATGAGAAAGGCCAATTCCTCGGGCGAGCGTTGAAAATCCACCAGTACTGGAGCTGAAAAATTCCGCAAAAAAGAAAGTACTGGTTCCTGCTCCAGGTCAGTAAAAATAAAATCTTGTTTCTCCTGTGACAACGACAGCACGACTGTTCCTGCTTCATCAGCCACCTCGCCGGACGCTGCCTGCGGAGTGATCACCTGACCCTGCTTGTCAAGCAGTCCGATACTCAGTGGCATAAAGAAAGGATTTTTTTCTTTGGCTTCCGGAGTAGCAGGGCAAGATTGTTCTACATGGACCGTAAATCGTTTCGCCGCCTCATCAAAGGACGTGGTAACCTTCAGTTTAGGGGTACCAGCCTGGCTGTACCAATTTTTAAACTGGCTAAAATCAAAGCTATTGGCATCTGCCATGGCCTGGGCAAAATCGTCACAGGTTACGGCCTGACCATCGTGGCGTTGAAAATACAAATCCATACCCTTTCTAAACCCCTGGGCACCGAGAAAAGTATGCATCATGCGAATAACTTCTGCACCCTTGTTATACACAGTCAGGGTATAGAAATTATTGATCTCCACAAAAGAAGCCGGGCGAACTGGATGGGCCATGGGCCCTCCGTCCTCTCTGAACTGTAGGGAACGGATGATATTAACATCCTGAATCCGCTTAACAGCCCGTGAACCCATGTCCGCAGAAAACTCCTGATCTCTGAAAACTGTCAGCCCTTCCTTAAGGCTCAGCTGAAACCAATCCCGGCAGGTAATTCTGTTGCCGGTCCAGTTATGGAAATATTCGTGGCCGATAACCCCCTCAATGCCATCAAAGTCGTTGTCGGTCGCTGTTTCGGGAGTGGCTAACACATACTTGGAATTAAAGACGTTCAAGCCTTTATTTTCCATGGCTCCCATATTGAAATCATCCACAGCAACAATCATAAAGGTATCAAGATCATATTCCCGGCCAAAGACCTGCTCATCCCACTGCATGGATTTTTTCAAAGATGCCATGGCATGACCGCACTTTTCCTTATTTCTCTCTTCAACAAAGATGCGTAATTCTATGTTACGGCCACTGACAGTTGTGAACTCATCATCAATACTGACAAGATTCCCGGCTACCAAAGCAAAGAGGTAAGACGGTTTTTTAAAAGGATCGTTCCATGTGGCAAAATGTCGGCCATCCTCAAGGGTGCCGGAATCAATCAGGTTACCGTTAGACAGCAACACAGGACAGGTCGCCTTGTCTGCGACAATGGTAGTGGTAAACACGCTCATCACATCGGGACGATCGGGGAAACAGGTGATCCGTCGAAACCCCTCTGCCTCGCACTGGGTACAATAGTTACCGGAAGAAAGATACAACCCTTCAAGGGCGGTGTTGGCAGAGGGATTAATGAGCGTTTCGATCTCAATGGTAAAGACCTGCTCCGGTACCTTGCAAATTTCCAACACCCCATCGCTAAAAGTATATTCAGGTTCCTGCAATGTGCGTCCTTCCAGCACCACTTTTTCAAGTTTCAGGTGCTCGCCATTGAGCCGCAACGGCCTGCTGTTATCCGTATTGGGTCGACATACCAGCCGGGAGTGCACCCTGGTCGTGATGGGATCGAGTTCGAAACGGAGATGCACCTCCTCGAACAGGTAATGCGGTGTACTGTAACCCTTGAGGAAAATTTCTTTTTTAGCGATTGTCATAAAAACGTCCTGTATATTAAAAAATAATCAAAATTTATTAACGATAGATGATGATCACTTTTTCGCAAAAAGGCAATGATTAGTAGGGAACTATCTGGTATCAATACCATATTATTAATGGAGCGTATTCAACCTACTGACTTTTAGGAATTGGTATGGTAATGTCCTCCCCCTTCACCCCCACCCTTGACATTACAGCGCGTCGCTCAACCTCCTCATTTACTATGGTTTTATGGTACTAACCCGGGAAGAACAAACAGAGATTCTTATAATAGGCGGGGGACCTGGCGGACTCGCCTGTGCCCGCATGCTTGCAGAAAACGGAAAACAGGTTCTTTTAATTGAACGAAAGCCTGTTATTGGTCCCAAAGTATGCGCCGGCGGAATAACCTGGAGCGGCCTCCTCCAACATGTACCGGAGACACTGATTGAAAAATCTTTTCCTGTCCAACACATCTATACCCGGCAACAGCATGTACGGGTTAAGGAAAAACAACCGGTGGTGGCTACTGTAAACAGAGAAAAAACCGGCCAATGGATGGCTGAAAAAGCACGTGAGGCAGGGGTGAAAATATATCCTGACACTCACGCCCTTAAAATTAATAATGAACAGGTCGTTGTTCGCCATGGAACAGATACCAAAACCATCGGCTACAAACATCTGGTCGGAGCAGACGGCGCCAACTCCCTTGTTCGCCGTTACCTGGGGCTTAAAACTACAATGTCAGGCGTCGGATTAAACTGTATGCTGCCCATTCAGCGACACGATATGGAGTGGCACTTACTTCCCCACCTTTTCAACTATGGGTATGCCTGGATATTCCCTCACAAAGAAAGCATATCGATTGGTGCTTATGCTGACAAAACAGCCATATCAACGAAACAACTGAAGCGCAATTTTATCATCTGGGCACAATCACGAGGGATAACCATCCCTGCAGATCAAATACGTGCCGGACTCGTCAACTACGATTACCAGGGGTATGCTTTTGACAACAACTGGCTCGTGGGCGAGGCGGCCGGGTTAGCTTCTGGGCTCACCGGAGAAGGAATTTACCCTGCCATAATTTCTGGTCAGGCTGTAGCACAAAAAATTCTTGATCCCACCTATCCTGCCCACGAGCTTGCCAGGATGATCAAAAAACAACAAAAACATCATAAAGTGATCCACTATGCACAGCGCGCCCCAGCACTCTGCAGCCTACTCATGAATTTGCTGGTCTTCCTATTGCGGGTAAAAATACTTGATTTTCGCATGCTCGAAATGGCAGACTGATGTGTACAATCTATGAGTCTGTTGATTTACTAGGATTTTCGTTCAAGGTCGAGGCATGATGAAAAAATAACCACAGGCATATAATTGATATCGGAGTCTACGCTTACCTCCGAGGATTATTTTTTTAGCATAACGACGCTATACAGTCTCAATACCATTTATGGACGGGCACTCACCAACCTGCTTGGCCAAGGAGTTT
>JAUVLX010000055.1 GCA_030600525.1 Desulfobulbus sp.
TTGTATTAACCAGTGAGGAGTCTAACCAGTTGCTGCGTAATTTATTGAGCTCAATATAAAAAGTGAAGGTGATCGGGATCCCATTTTGTACACCAGTGATCATTTCAGGCGTAAAAGAGTTGAGAACTGCGGCGAAAAGGAGCAGGTCGCTATTGGAGGTGGTGACAATAATATCTTTCAGCTCCGGTGAAAGATCGTCCTGGGCTGAGATTTGTCCCGCATTGAAAAAGGTCAGGCAAAAGAATAGCAGTGTGAGTTGAAAAACGAAGCGTGTCATATATTTTAATTAAAGGCTACACAAACTTTGTACAATAAAGGGGGATCATTTTATAAGCGACCTACCTTACTTCATTGGTCCAGTTTTGTCTATCTATTGACACGGTTTGGTGAAGAGTATCAATGGTATTGGCAAAGATGAAAAAGAGACCAATGTACATCTAGGCCTTGAAGATTTCTTGTATATTTTAAGGAAAAAAAGTATGACTGCTGCACCTGTTCTACGTGTCGAATGACGAGATATTGTGACGGGCCTCATCTAAGATTGTCGAGCAGTAGATATTTTACTTTGTTTTCTGTTGTGAAAATAATTTTTATCGAGTTGTCCCCTAGACGTAATCCCTGAAAATAGTTACCTGTAGCTAATACAAGCAAAGAAAAATGTCGCCGAGACCAAAGAAAAAACGTCACTGCCAAGGGCCGTTTTGCACAAAATCCTTCAAACCTGCCGGTACTCCTCTTCGCGAGTTATCAAAGGTCTATTTGTATCATGACGAACTTGAGGCGTTACGGCTTTGTGATTATGAAGGTCTCTTTCAGGAACAGGCAGGAGAACAAATGGGTGTTTCCAGAGGGACGGTGCAGCGGACGTTGACATCAGCGAGGAAAAAAGTCGCCCAGGCCCTATCCACCGGTTCTGCGATTGTTTTTGCCGTTGAGGGCGAAAAACAGGCGGAGGAAGACCTGTCGTAAAGACTGCAACACACTGTCTGCCTGGCAGTCACACCGTGTATTGGCTCCCACACCCCAACTGTATTGCAATAAGTATATAAACGATCCCTGTAATGGATATATTTATCAGAGGTAAATGATTTCATGAAACGAAATGTACTGGTCACTGGCGGCTGCGGCTTTATCGGTGCGAATTTTATACGATTACTCCTTGCAACTCAGCCACAGTGGCAGGTGACAAATCTTGATAAACTGACCTATGCCGGTAACCTTGAAAATTTAGAGGATGTTACTGATAATTCCCGTTACAGTTTTGTATGTGAAGATATTTGCAATCAACAACAGATGGAATCGCTTTTCAGAGAGCGTGCCATTGATACAGTGGTTCACTTTGCTGCAGAATCACACGTGGATAGATCAATAACGAACCCGGATGCTTTTATTCAGACCAATGTTTTTGGTACTTTTTCCCTGCTGGAAGCTGCCCGTAAAGCCTGGTTGACTGATGAGGATGGACTTTCATCTCAGCGGCGCTTTCTTCATGTTAGTACCGACGAGGTTTATGGGTCACTGGGGCAGACCGGTTATTTTACAGAAGAGACCGCCTATGACCCTCGGTCGCCATACTCTGCTTCCAAGGCCTCCTCTGATCATCTTGTACGCTCTTATTATCATACCTATGGACTACCGATACTGATAACCAACTGCTCAAATAATTATGGGCCGTATCAGTTTCCGGAAAAGTTGATTCCGCTGATTCTCAATAATGCCTTAAAAGGTGAGAAACTGCCTGTTTATGGGGATGGCGCCAATGTCCGTGACTGGCTCTATGTTGTCGATCATTGTGAAGCCATAGTCCGAGTCGTGGAAGATGGGACCGTTGGTCAGTCTTACAATATCGGCGGACATAATGAGAAAAAGAATCTCGAGGTTGTGGAACTGTTGTGCAATACTCTGGACAAGAAAGTCGGACTATTGCCATCGGGCAGGCCACGAACAGAGTTGATCACTTTTGTAAAGGATCGACTTGGCCACGATCGCCGCTATGCTATAGATGCCGCCAAAATTGCTGACCAACTGAGCTGGACGCCTCGCTATACATTTGAAGAGGGAATTGAGAAAACCGTTGAGTGGTATTTGACCAACAAGAAATGGATGGAGGCTGTTATCGACGGTTCATACCAGCAGTATTATAAGAAGATGTATGCCGACAGGTAAGAGATAATTGGTAAGAAAAGAGTCTTGTTACACAACAGGGTAATACAAATAAACCTGGAATTTTAGCCGGAATGGTGAGGTTCCTTTGGAAATACTACAACCGAGAAAATGAAAATAACAGCATCAACCACCATACCGGATGTACTTATTATTGAGCCGCAGGTTTTTGGCGACGAACGTGGTTTCTTTTACGAAAGTTTTAATCAGAAACGCTGGCAGGAGCAGACAGGTCTCAATAGACCCTTTGTCCAGGAAAATCATTCTCGCTCAACCTACGGGGTACTCCGTGGCTTGCATTACCAGATCAAGCAAGCCCAAGGGAAATTGGTTCGGGTGATTGCGGGAGAAGTGTTTGATGTCGCTGTCGATCTCAGACGCAGTTCACCAACATTTGGCAAGTGGAGTGGCGTTCACCTGACAGCAGAGAATAAAAAACAGTTCTGGGTTCCAGAAGGTTTTGGCCACGGATTTGTCGTACTTTCAGAAGTGGCTGAATTCCTCTATCTCACCACCGACTACTATGCTCCAGAACATGAACGGGCCATTATCTGGAATGATACTCAGTTGGGGATTGAGTGGCCACTTGCGATTGAACCGCTTTTATCTGAAAAGGATAAGCTTGCTGTGAAATTTGCCGAAGCGGAAGTGTACAGCTAATGCGGAGTTCTCATAAACATTGTGGAAATTGGTAACCCAATGTGACTTTGCTCAACCTAAAGAAATTGTGTGCAATTGAACAAATTGACACAACTCCTCATGAGGAGTCCGAGCTAAAACGATTTACCATTCAAAACGTAATACACCGTCCAACGGTTTGACCCTGGCCAGGTTAACTTTGACCGTATCTCCAACTTCTACTGGAAAGTAGGGGTTGGGTGGCAGGTCGATGTCGTAGAGGCAATCTGTAAGTAACAGGTTTACTCGCTTAGGTCCTTGTCCGACAATCAGTGCGTTCAATGATTGTCCCTGCTTTGGTTCTAAGTACCTGAGTATCCAGTAGCGCTGTCGTTGTTGGCGCACTGCATTGGCTCTGCTGAGTTTTTGCTGAATAGTCCCGGTAAAGGTTTTGCATTCGTCTGCTGAAAATAAAATCCCTTTGCCGTGAATCATATGGCTAATCTGATGTTGCATGGCTAAGTCAAGAAACCGGCGGATAGGAGACGTTATGGTGGTATAACTGTTGAGCCCAAGGCCGCTATGGGGTTTTGGATGGGCTGTTAGCTCGCCTCTTGACAGAAAGCGGCGCTGTAGTGCTATATCGGTCAAGCTGTTACTGGCCCCTGAGATAAGGCGTCTTCTGGGTGGTGGCTGAGAACGGAAAAGTCCTGGGGCTTCTCTTCCTGCAAGATAATCGGATGCAACTCCATTGGCAAGTATCATCAACTCGGAGACTAGGCTCCGCGAAGGCGTGTCCGAAGGGGCAAGGTATATTTGGATTTTGTCGCGATCCCTGATATCGATATTAGCATCAGGAAAAGGGAGGAGCAACGCGCCTTTGTCGACCCTGCTTTGCCGCAGTTTTTTCCACACTCTATCGAGCCCGGTCAAGTCATGATCTTTTGCAATCAGGTTGTCAGCTTCCCGGTAGCTGAGTTGTCTTTGTACCTTGATGACGGAAGGAACAATGGAGGTATGGGTAATAAAACCTGTATCGTCAAGGGTAACCAGAAAGCTGATGGCTGGACGTGTCTTTCCTTTGATAAGGCTACAGACATCAAGAGAAAGGGATTTGGGCAGCATTGGAACGTGCCCTTCAGGGAAATAGAGTGTTGTCGCTCTTTCCTGGGCCTCTGTAAACAGGGGGGAACGTGGGGAGATATAGTAACTGACGTCAGTAATATGTATCCCTACCCGTACTTTGCCGTTTTCCAACTGCTCAAAATGGAGAGCATCGTCAAAGTCGCGGGTAAAAGCTCCATCAATGGTCAGTAGTGGCAGATCTCGAAAATCTTTTCGTTTTGGGTCTCCCAGTAATTCCTGCACCGAGGCTTCTTGTATTTGCTCGGCACTGGTCAGGCAGCTGGTAGGGAATTCTAACGGATGTTCCGATTTAAGCAGCGCCAGATTTTCGTCTGCGTCCCAATACCCCGCTTTTACCAGAATATTGTAACCGGTATGGGGAGCGGTCAGGTCTGCTTTTTTGAGGAGGTTGCGCATGAGTGCGCTTTCCTCACCATCATTGCCGAAAAGTTCATACTGCGATAGCCAGTAAAGACATTGGTCGCGATCTGGCCATTCCTGATTGGAGACATTTTCTCCCCGCAGAATTTTTTGCAGATACTTGGCTCCAGATTCGAGGAGTTGTTCTTTTTCCTGCTGTTTTTGGTATTCGTTTTGAAGGTGGTTGACCTGTTCCTGGGTATGAATCGTGATTTGATCGTTTTTATATTTAAAATAAAAGCGATCGGCAAACACGGCGCGTACAAAACCGGCTGTCTGATCGTCATCAAGCTCATCGTCATAAATGAGTTCAGCCAGAAAGGTTACCGTATATTTTCGTTGTTCTTCTTCGGCAACGATTTCCCAAAGTTCCTCAAGGTTTGTGTCATTGGCCAGGCCGTTACGTTTTTCGGTTGCAGTTTTAAGTAGATCGGTCTGCTCTTCCCTGGAGGACAGGTTAGAATGGTGGCGTTTGGAAAGGGTGACAATACGGGATTGAGGAAGGGTGATTTCGCGACCATTTTGATTGATTAGGTGGACGCGCTTTTCTGATATTCTAATTACGAGGGCGCAAATAAATTTACCGCCATCGATATAGTCAACGATATTGCCGGGAGTGATCATTATCTAACACATTGCGAAGTTCTAGAGTCATGGTAAGTTACAGTGGATAGCAGGAATATTTGTCTTTGTCATTATTTTCTTTAGATATATTTCATATTTCTGAAAGCAATATTAGAGAGTTGCAACTTTAGCCCGTGTGTAAGGTGATGGGTGATGGATCTCTTTATCCAAAGCACAGGTATTTGCGCATGTAAAAGTTTTATAGAGAAAGGGTATCTTGAATAATTAGATTTTTTGCACAAGGTTGAGGCATGCGAAAAAAAATATTACAGGCATATGATCAATATCGGAGTTTACGCTTACCTGCGAGGATAATTTTTTGAGCATAACGAGGTAAGCGCTAGACTCCGAGAGATTGGGCGAAAAGACAATTATACAAGATGGCCTGAAGATGTGAAGCAAGGGCTTGAATTTAATACCATTTTTAACGGTAGTTATCAACTAAACTGAATGTACATAAGGGTAGCACGTGAATCAAGAAACATATCGCTCCGGAGTCGTAGCCATTATCGGTCCTCCCAACGCAGGAAAATCCACTTTGCTCAATCATTTATTGGGGCAAAAAATTGCCATTGTCTCCAATAAGCCGCAGACAACAAGAAATCGGATCTTGGGAATAGTCACCGGCGACAATTACCAGATGATTGTACTGGATACCCCAGGGTTACACAAGGCAAGGGATTTAATGAACAAGGAGATGATGAAAGTTGCCCTTGAAAGCCTTAGTGAAGCTGATCTTGTCCTTTTTATAGACGACAGTGCCGGGTTATCTGAAAAGCTGCTTGGAAAAAAGGAAGAAGAGTATCAGCAGTATTTTAGCAGTATTAATGTACCGACTCTCCTGGCCCTCAACAAAATTGATTTGATAAAGCTGGAGCAGCTGTTGCCGTTGACCAAATGGTACAGTGATCGACATGCCTTTGATGCCGTGGTGCCCATTTCCGCGCTCAAAGGCGATGGGACGGATATCCTGGTCAAGGAAATGGTGAGCCGTTTACCGGAAGGGCCAAAGTATTATCCGGATGATATCCCCACTGATTCCTCTGAACGATTTATTGTTGCCGAGATAATACGGGAGAAAATTTTCAGGCTTACCCGGGAAGAGGTCCCCTATTCAACTGCAGTGGTTATTGATTCCTTTGATGAAAGTAACCCCTTATCTGTTGTTATTCATGCAACAATCGTCGTTGAAAGAAGTACCCAAAAAGGTATTGTCATCGGACATGGCGGGCAGATGCTTGCCACCATCCGTAAACAGGCAACAGCCGATATTGTAAACCTGCTTGGCTGTAAAGCCAGATTGCAATTATGGGTAAAAATAAGAAAAAATTGGACCGACAATGAGCACATACTTAGAGAATTTGGCCTGAGTTAGTGTCTGACCCTAAATGAGGATTGTGGCTGGAGAGTAGGTAGCGTAGACTCCGGGTAGCGTAGACTCTGAGGCATGCGCAAAATCTTACCGAAAACATAACGCAGTATCAGGCCTACATACCATCTATGGACGGGGACGAGTTATATAAGCTTTGAGCTGGTACTGCCCCCAATTCCTGTTTTTTGCTATTTGATAGGAGCTTCCATTTTGTCACCGACTATTTCAAGGCTTTTCAGGATAATAAGGGCAGTTCGCAATTGGCTGTCCTTTTTCAGTTTTTTGGCGATTTCCTGCTGTTTCTGTTTTATGTCATCTATGGTCTCTAAAGATTCTTTCTCAGCTTGCGGCTTGCCTTTGCTAGAGTTGGTGAAATGGCCAGGGAGGTCCTTTTCCCTGACTAGCGGTATGGCGATATCTTTGTTTTCCTTTTGTGTCACACGGGTTAAAGGAGCTTCAATATCAGGCTGGATACCGGTGGCCTGGATTGAGGTGCCGCTCGGGGTGTAGTACCTGGCAGTGGTGAGGCGTATCCCTGCTCCTCCTGGCATTGGGAGTACCGTTTGTACTGATCCTTTGCCAAAGGTGGTTGTTCCCAGGATAATGGCTCGTTTGTTGTCTTGTAACGCTCCTGCTACGATTTCAGAACCGCTTGCTGAACCACCATTAACCAGAACAACCATGGGGAAATCGTTCCTAGAGCCTCCGTTGTGGGCTTCAAATACCATCTGCTCCCTGCCGTCACGACCTTTGGTTGAAACAATAATGCCATTATCAAGAAAGATGTCTGCTATTTTTACCGCCTGGTCAAACAGGCCGCCGGGATTGTTGCGTAAGTCAAGGACAAGACCGTTTATCGGGTTTTCTTTTGCCCCGGCACGAAGTGCCTTACGAAAATCGCGTGTGGTTGCGGCCTGAAAGCTGGTAATGCGAGTGTAGAGAATCCCCGGTTCCAGCACCAGTGATTTAACTGAATGAAGCGGAATGATGTCCCTCTTGAGGGTTATTTCGCGCATCTCTTTCCATTTTTCTCGGTAAATGGTTAGCGTCACTTCGGTATGGATTTCTCCGCGTAATGATTTGACTACATCCATTAGTGACATGTTTTTGGTCAACACGCCGTTGACACGGATAATCTGGTCGCCAGCCTGGAGGCCTTTTTTTTCAGCAGGCGTCCCTTCAATGGGGGCAACTACGGTGAGGACGTTGTCTCGTACGGTAATTTCAATGCCAATACCATTAAAGCTGCCTTGGGTTTCTTCCTGGAGCTCGCTGAAATCCTCGGGTGACATGTAAGAAGAATGTGGATCCAGCGAGTTAAGCATCCCATTGATGGCGCCGGTAATGATTTCTTCGGTGTCAACCTGGTCGACATAATGTTGTTGGAGCAAGACCAGCACATTGGAAAATATTTCGAGGTGCTGATAGGTGTCGCGGTTGAGCTGACTGTCATCAGCCCGTGTTGTGCCAGCGCCCAAGGTTAACAATACTAGGAGCAACGAGAGGCATAGCCTTCTTTTTGTGAGGGCCAGATGTGGTGAGGGTACGGTAAGCTTCATGGCGTTATGTGCTACTTGCCTGTAATGGTAATAAAAAAAAGTGAAAACGCTTAAACTAGTGTCTGTTCAGAAATGAGGATTTTGGTTTAGAGAAGGTCAGCGGCAGACTCCGAGGCATGGGAAAAATTTTACCGCAGACATATAGTTGATATCGGAGTCTTCACTTACCTCCGAGGATAAAAGATAAGCATAACGCCGCTATCGGGCCTTAATACCATTTCTGGACTGGCACTAAACTAACGGGAATGTACTTGAGAAGCAATCCATATGTACGGAAATTTAACAGCAGACAAGTTTTGGAGGTAAACCGCCCTTATCGACGGAGACTGTCAGGCTGCAACCAGAGTAACGGGTCCTCTGGCGTTGATCCATGCCGGATTTCAAAATACAGCCCACGGCCGAAAAGGGTCGCAATATCACCGGTAGTGCCTATCATCTGTTTGCTTTTGATTTTGGTACCTTTTTTACTTCGGATAGAATCTAACCGTGAAGTAACAGTGTAGTACTGTCGGCCATGGTCAATGATGACTGTTTTGCCAAATCCCTTCATGTAACCAGCATATATAACCTTGCCGTCATATATAGCATGCACCTTGGCACCGTCAACGGTCTTGATGGTTATGCCGTTGCGCAGGGGACTTATCTCTGCGCCCTCAGTCTGAAATGTTGACTGCAAGGTCCCTTGGACTGGAACGGGAAGTTTGCCCTTACTACGCAGAAAACCTTTACTCCGTTTTTCCTGCTTTTTCTTTAGCTGTATGATGGTAGCTGTTAAATCCCCTTCAGCCTTTTGCATTTCTTTGAGTGCCAGGGCATAGAGACTTTTTTGGCTTTTGGTCTGTTTTAAGAGGGTGTTTTTTTCAGATGCAATAAAATCAAGCGATTTCTTTTCTTCTTCTGCCTGTTGCAGGAAGTCAATTTTGATTGATTTTTCGAGCTCATGGACCTGTTTTGCAATCTGGATTTGGTTTTTCTTTTCTCGATACGCCTCAATAATCTCTCGGTCGTAGATTATCAAGTTATGAAAAGCGTCATCAAAAACCAGCAGGTCGGGCAGGTTTTTTTGAGAAAAAGTTACCTTAAGGAAATTGGTTTTTCCCCTGAAATAATATGATCTTAACCGGTTAACCAAGTGGGCCTGGAGAGTGCTCTTTTCCTCGTCAATGGCGATGATTTCTAGTTGTCTTGCTTCAATGAGCGCATTTTGTTGTGCGACTTGTTCCTCAATTGATGCTATTTTTTTAATCTGTTTTTCAATTCGAACATCAATATCCTCAAGTTCATCAAGAATGTTTTTTTCCTTTTTATCGCTCTGGACCACCTTGCCCTGGTGTCGCTCTATCTCCTTGCGCAGCTTACCGATGCTGATTTTGTGCCTTTGGATAGGTTTAGTACTGATATTCTGGGCCAGAGGCTGACTAGGAATCGTGCAAAGCCAGATAAAGATGAGGAAGGCTGGGAAAAAATGCATTGATCGCTAATCAGTGGCGCAGAGTCTGTCTGGCAGAAGAAAAACTACCAAAGGCGCAGAGCAAGGTTGACGTTACGATCAAAATTACAACTATGGGCAGCGGGAGAAAAGAAAAGGGAAACAGCTGAAATAGACTGGAGCCGGAAAACTGGAGGATAATCCAGTTGTAGAGCGTATAGAGGGCTCCAATGCCCATACTTGCCCCAATGAGTCCCAGGAGCGCTCCTTCGAAAAGAAAAGGCATGCGGATATAATTATCAGTGGCTCCTACAAGGCGGAGGAGTTCGAGTTCTTTTTGTCTGGAAAGCAGGGTTAACCGAATGGTGTGGGCCACCATGAAAGTGGTGGTCATGATCAGTAGAAAACCGGACAGGATAACAATGATTCGCATTAGTTGGATAAAGGAATAAAATCTTTCAATCCAGTCTTTGCCGTACTGCACCTTCAACACGCCCGGTAATGTATATAGATAATCGGAGAACCTTTTGATCCGGGATAGACTGTCCAGAGTCTTAATTGGGTAGACTTCTATTGATGGTGGAAGGAAATCCTGCTGTATATCAAATAAAATGTCCTTATCATCACCCAACTGCTTTTCAAAGCGGTCAAAGGCCGCTTGGCGGCTGACAAAGACAATTTGGTCAACGGTATCAAAATTTTTAATTTTTCGCCTGTATTCTTCCTGCAGGGGAGGGGAAGGATCCTCATCAAGATAAACGATAAGCCGCAGATCATCGCCTAGTTCCTGACCAATGTGGAGGGCGTTAAAGTACGAGAGGTAAAAAAAAGAAAAAATTAAAATGGAAAGAGATACCGTAAATAGGGTCATGACCTGTGATTTCCAGGTCTGGAGCATGTTACGCCCGGTATGGCGAAAAGCTGAAGAAAAAAGGCTCATCGGCAGATGTAATTAATTAGTGACTTGTAGTGATACATCTGAATCTGTAGCTTGTGGAGTGTTTTGCTGACCGAACGCAAGTTGAATAACCCTATGTTGTTGGTTGTAGATCGACGTGTCGTGGGTTGCGATCAGAAGGGTGGTTCCCTGTTGGTGGAGATCATCAAAAAGTGACATCACGCGCTCGGTTGTTTCAGCGTCAAGATTGCCTGTGGGCTCGTCAGCAAGTATAATTTTAGGGTAGTTGGCAACTGCCCTGGCAATAGAAACGCGTTGCTGCTCTCCGCGGGAAAGCTCCGCAGCCGGGGTGTTGATTTTTGCCTGCAGTCCCAGTTGTTCCAGCAGTTCCCTGGTGCGCTTGATGATAAAGGAGTTTCTGCGGTAAACAACTTCCATGGAAACTGCAATGTTTGCGGCAACCGTCCGTTCTGGAAGTAATTTGAAATCCTGGTAAGCCATCCCGATTTTTCTTCTCAGGGAATACAGATTACGTTTTGGTATTTTTGCGATGTCAATCCCGTCTACCTCAACCATTCCCTTGGTAGGGGATTCAACCTTGCTGATAAGTTTGAGTAGTGTCGTTTTTCCTGCACCACTTCTGCCGGTAAGAAAGATCATCTCACCTTTGTTGACCGAAAAAGTAATGTCTGCCAGTGCCTGCACATCAGGAGCATAGATCTTGGTGACCTTGATAAGATCTATTATGATATTAGGGGGCTGTTTTTGCTGCTCCATCGCTACCTGGTGGTTTTTTCAAGTGACTGAATTTGCATGTTTTGCTAAGTGATTGCTGAGAAATACTGCACGCTTGGCTATCCTATCGTAAGCTGAGACCAACCGCGCCAGACCATCTCGTGACGCATATATAGCTTAAACACCTTGTTTTTCCCAGTAAAAACCATGAAGCAAACACCGGCCTGGCCGCTTCATGCATAATATTTGTGTTGCGTATTAAACGTTGCTGGATGTATGAAGTCCAGTAGCAACGACATAAAAAATATTTACGAGGTCGTTCACTGGCTGGTATAAGGTGGCGGTGTACCTCACTGATTATACCACTTGTTTAGTGGGCATCCATAGGATGTTACACCTGATCACATCACTTTTATTCAAGAGCCTGGAACAATACAGAATGTACTTGTGTTGTTTTTGTAGAGGAAACAGTAATGCGTTATAAAGCTGTTATTTTTGATCTGGACGGTACCCTGCTCGATTCACTTGTAGATTTAGCAAGTTCTGGCAACAGGGTACTTAAACAACTTAGCCTCGATGCCCACCCAACAGATGCATATCGTTATTTTGTAGGTGATGGCATGGCAACCCTTGTTGAACGTATTTTGCCGGAACATTTTAAGACGCCTGACTCTATAGCCAAAACAGTAGAACTCTTTAAAGAAGACTATGCACAAAACTGGGACGTGGAGACAGCCATATATCCTGGGGTTGTTGAAATGTTGGATGAACTGACCCTGATGGACGTCAAGCTCTGCATCCTTTCCAATAAACCGGATAGATTTACCACTGCGTGTGTGGACAGATTGTTGCCAAAGTGGCAGTTCCATCCTGTACATGGGCAGCGTGATCACGTACCTAAAAAGCCGGATCCTGCAGGTGCACTGGAAATCATAGCACTGTTGGAGACGGAGGCTATGGAGGCGAGTGAGATTCTTTATGTTGGTGATACCGCAGTGGACATGCAGACAGCAGCCGATGCTCACCTCGATAGTGTCGGTGTGTTGTGGGGTTTCAGGGATGCTGAAGAGCTTCAACAAAACGGTGCCAAGTTTCTCGTCAGTCATCCCAGAGAAATAGTCGAAATCATTCGCCGTTAATTCATGACCCCTTACTTTATTTCTTACCTTTTTCTTTCTTTTTTTATGTAGGCTCGTTGATATGCAATATTCAGATGTTATTTTGTTTGCCACGTACGCAGGACCACCAATTATCGGTGCTTTTATCGGTTACCTCACTAACCGAATAGCTATCCGGATGCTGTTTCGGCCACTTAAAGCGTGGCATATATTCGGACTCCGCGTGCCCATGACTCCCGGCGTTATTCCGTCCAAAAGAGCTGAATTGGCTGAAAACATGGGGGAAATGGTCGGAGAACACCTGCTGACAAGTACGGAGATAGGCACAGCCCTTTCCAGAGAGCCTTTTCAAGAACATCTCCACTCCCTGGTAGATACCCGTGTCCAAGCTGTTTTGAAAAAAGAGCTGGGCCCTGTCTCTTCATTTGTTCCCGAACGGTTTCAGTCTTATTTTAAAGTCGCCGTGCAGACCATGAAGTACCGCCTTGGTCTTGGCCTTGGGACTTTTCTTGCCAGTGAAAAGTGGCAGGGACAGGTACACGGTTTCATCGTTGAACGGCTCGATGCCATGGGAGATAAAAAAATAAATCAGCTCATCACTCCAGAAGCAAGAACCACTTTGTACAATGTGCTGGAAAGTGTGGTGCAAAATATTCTTGCAAGTCCGGATGCCTGTTCCAAACTTTCTGCTTTTATTCAACGCTGGCTTAAGGCGGAAGCAGACCAGGGAAAAACACTTAAAGACCAACTGCCGGAACAGGTTCTTGAGCTGCTTCATGCAGCAATACGTAAGAACACTCCAGCTTTGTTGGAGCAATTGGGACGCCAGTTATCAGAACCCTTTATCCGCGAACGGATTATTACGGGTATCCTTGGTGGGGTAGATCATTTCATTGATTCCCTTGGCCCAATGGGAGCGATGGCGCGTGGCATGATTGATATGGATTCACTGCAAAGTACAGTTGATGTGTACCTAACCGATAAAGAGGGCGATATTATCGGCTGGTTACAGGACCCGACTCTGAATGATCACCTGGGAGGCGTTCTGTGTGCGCAGGTAGATGCAGTGCTGGATCGTCCCCTTGGTGAGTTGCTCGATCAGGCAGGGGAGGGGAGCGTGCAGGGCATCTGTGATGGTCTCGCAGAACAGGTCTTAGCCATGTTTTCCGCTCCTGGTAAGGGTGAGAGCAGTATACTGCAGGAGACCATCGAAGGGTGGTGTAAGCAGGGCGAGCTTACATTCCATGCTCTTGGCGACCAGATCTATGGAGGCGAGGCAACTGGAGAGATACGTGAACTGATTGCACGGCAAAGCCTCGATCTGCTGCAGTCGGCAAATATTGAAAAAGTACTCCACATTTTGACTGACAGAGCCATAGACGTTCTTCTGGAAAGACCAGTTGGTACTTTACACGCGGTTATACCTCGAGGCGTGCAAAAGGGGGTGACCGAGTACGTGGTTTTAACCACCAACACCATGCTGTTAAAAGAGGTTCCCGGATTGGTCGGTTCGTTGAATATTAGCGAGTTGGTCACCGAAAAAGTGAACTCCCTTGATCTGTTGAAGCTGGAACGTCTTCTGCTTTCGATCATGGAAGAGCAGTTCAAATACATCAACCTTTTCGGTGCTCTTCTTGGTTTTCTTATTGGTTGTATAAATCTGCTGATTCTCAGGATGGTTTAATAAGAATGGCTCTAGGGAACCCATTTCATGTTGCAGATAGCGATTATATGTCGGTTAAACCGTTAGTTCCTATCGGTAATGTTACCGATAGGGTTGATTGGTGATACCGATAGTAGCATTCCCCCATTCTTCTGCTAAATTTAGTGTATTCTTTATCAACCAGACGCATAAGTGCGAGGTTCTCATCAGATTTCTTATCCTGAGAGCTTTTCCGGTAGTAGCTGGGGCGTGGCAACTCTATCAGTTCGCATTGTCGATCAATACTTAATGATTCGTGGCTGGTATCTATGCAGGAGCGGTTCTCAGCGATACTCATGATAGATGAGTCTGTTGATTTACTAGGATTTTCGGCCAAGTCAAGGTCGATGCATGCTGAAAAAATAACCATAGGCATATAATTGATATCGGAGTCTTTGCTTACCTCCGAGGATTATTTTTTCAGCATAACGAGGTAAGCGGAGACTCCGAGAGATTGGGCGAAAAGACAGTAAATCAACAGGCTCATAGATGGCCGGTGTTTTTTTTTTGCTAGTCAACCTCAACCTGCAGTTTTCAGATTTGTTGAAAAAGATGGTCTCGCTCTGATTCCATATCTTGGATTGTTGTATCTTTCTTGCTGCCGAAAGCCTCTGGAAGCGCATCAAGAGCTTCTTTCTTCCAGCGGTTTACCTGACTGACGTGTATGCCAAACTCCGAGGCGATCTCGTTAGTCGTTTTTTGACCCTTTATAGCAGCCAAGGCTACCTTGGCTTTAAAGCTTTTCGTGTGATTTTTTCGTTTCATGTATCCCCCTTTTGGACAGCGTGCACTCTACCTTAACACACTGTCTCATTTTCAGGGTCCACTATATGTC
>JAUVLX010000037.1 GCA_030600525.1 Desulfobulbus sp.
TCATTTAAACAATCATGATATGACATGACGTCACTGCATTCGATGAGGACATGAAGCAAAGATGAAACCTCTTATATCTTTTGTAATCATTTTTTCACTTTTCCTGTTGCTCCCTTTTGGGTGCAGTCACAAACCGCTCTCGGTGATCACCGAGCCAGATTATCCCTTTTTTACTGATGATCTTGATTATCAGGGACTCGATGTGGCGCTTGAAAAAAGTTTGGTCTACCTTCGGCGTCTTCCTCCTTCGACCGTTTATACCGTGGGTAACAGGACATGCACGACTACGGATATCACTCGGGCATTAGATTTTTTTCGGAAAATTCTCGCTGAAAAGCCGTCACAACAACGATTAAATGATCTGATCACTCGTCATTTTAGCGTGTATCAGGCACGGGGGATCGGCGGATATAATCCTGATCGATCCATGCTGGTCACAGGGTATTATCAGCCCTTGTTTTCCGGTAGCCTCAAGCGCACAGAGGTTTTTTCATATCCGTTATATAAAGTGCCAGCAGATCTGGTTATAAGGCGTATCGACGCAGGCCAAAAAGAGCAAAGTGTTGGTAGGATGGAGCAAGGACACTTTATGCCCTATTGGACAAGGGGGGACATAGAACGCGACCACCTGCTCCACGGACAAGAATTGATCTGGTTGAAAAATCCCCTTGATGCTTTTGTCCTTCACATTCAAGGCTCAGGCTTGGTATCCCTCCCTGACGGTTCAATACGCGGAGTACATTATGCCATGCGAAATGGCAGGCCTTATAGCAGTATTGGCAAATATATGGTCGAAAATGGTATGCTGACTCTGGAAGAAGCTAGCCTAGACGCGATTCGGGTTTATATAGAGAAACACCCTGAGCAGCGCGACTTGATCCTGCACCACAATGAGTCTTTTATCTTTTTTGATTGGGGAAATACCCAAGGGGCCGTGGGCAGTATCGGGCAGGTGTTGATTCCAGGTCGAGCAATTGCTGCTGATAAAACCTGCTTCCCTCCTGGAGCACTCGTATTTCTAAAATCGAGAAAACCGGTGATTCGTGATCAGCATGTTGTGCAGTGGAAGGATTTGCAGCGGTTTGTCACCATCCAGGACTCTGGCTCTGCTATTCGGGGGCCAGGAAGAGTTGATTTGTTTTGGGGGAGTGGTTCAGAGGCTGGCCTGGCTGCAGGAAGGATGAAAGAGGATGGTACTCTTTATCTTCTTTTGTTGAAGCAGGACGAGGGTTGAGAAGAGAAAATGGAACCATCGGGGATTGTCACTCTCATCACTGATTTTGGCCTTGCTGATCCTTATGTGGGACAGCTCAAGGGCGAATTACTCAAGCGATGGCAGGGGGCAAGAATTATTGATATCACCCATGCGATTGATCATCATGATATCAAGGGGGCAGCACTGACACTGTTGACCAGTTATTACCATTTTCCTGCGGGTACCGTTCACCTGACAGTGGTTGATCCAGGTGTTGGGAGTCATCGGAAAATTCTTGCAGCCAAGAGCAACGATTATTTCTTTATTGCACCAGATAACGGGGTGTTTTCACCTTTAATAGAAAGAGGGCTGCTTCACGACATCAGGCAGATTTTCGGCAGAAGTGCTGCCAGCAGTGCAACTTTCCATGGGCGAGATATAATGGCTCCGCTTGCAGCAGATCTTGCAAAGGGAGAGCCTTTTATCGCTGCAGGAGAGGCGGTTGAACCGGCAGATTGTGTCAGCTTACCCTCTTTGAAGGTGCAGCGAACAGATGATCAACTGATCGGAGAGGTGATTCGGATTGATCATTTTGGTAATATTCGCCTTTCTATTGGTTATGCTGATTTGCAGGCGTGGTCTGTCTCTCCTGAGAATATACTGGTCCGGCTTTGTGGAGAACACATAGGCCCGCTGCGAAGAACGTATTCTGATTGTAGCCCAGGGCGACTTTGTGTAGTTATCGATAGTGACGGCTTTTTGGAAGTAGCAGCTAACCTTGGCAATGCCGCCCGAAAACTGGGGTGTAGGCTACACGATACAGTAGTCGTACAGCCTTGTTCTATTCCCTGATTATTTTTTGTAAGTGAAGGGACGTTGGGGCTATCCTCTGAGCAGTTCAAATCGCTCCCAGAAATCAGGAAATGATTTGGCTACGCATGATTCCCCAGTGATAATGACCCCAGGAATTCGTAATCCTGCCACAGCAAAACACATCGCCATTCGATGATCTTCATAGGTTTCTAAGGTTGCACCATGATAGCCGTTACTATCTGTTTTTCCATGTATTCGCATTCGTGACGGTTCTTCCTCGATATCCACTCCGAGTTTACGTAGTTCAGAGACCACTGCCGATATGCGGTCGCATTCTTTGATGCGGAGATGAGCGATATTGTTGATAGTGGTTGTCCCTTGGGCAAAGGCTGCGACAACAGCCAGAGTTGGGGCAACATCGGGCATGTCTCCCATATCCACTTCAATGGCCTCCAGCTTTTTAGGTCCGCTGACAGTTACTCCACCGTCTTTTTGTGATACATCGCATCCCATCCTGGCCAAAAGCGGTACTAGGTTGGTGTCACCTTGCAGTGAGGGGACCGGAACATTTGCCACTGTTACCGTACCGCTGCTGATAGCTGCTGCAGCCCAAAAATAGGAGGCACTGGAGGCATCACCTTCAATGAGATAATTTTGTCCTTGATATTGCCCCTGTGGTATTCGGAAATAATTGAGCGTGGGTGCTGCTTCCACTCGTATCCCAAAATCAGCCATCACCGCCAAGGTCATTTCCACGTAAGGTTGGGAAAGAACATCGCCCAATACCTCAAGTTCAGCAGGGTTTGCAGCGTAGGGTGCCACGAGGAGCAGGGAGGAAAGGTATTGACTGGATTTTCCTTCCGGAAGTACTGTCTTACCGCCTCCAAGGCCAGCAGCACGAATGGTAAGTGGTGGGCATCCGTTGTTTAAATCGCTTTGAATGTCAACTTGCCAGCCTTGCAGGGCCTTCATCAATGGGAAGATTGGCCGCTCTGTCATGCGCTTGCTACCGGTGATCTGAAAAAGACCTTTGCCAAGAGAAGCGACTGATGTGAGAAATCTAGTGGCAGTACCGTTGTTGCCAAGAAAAATATCTTGATCAGGTGGAGTAATCTGGCCGCGCTGGCCTTCAATTATCCATTTATCAGGGTTTTGATCATCAACTTGTACTCCCATGCTACGCAGGGCAGCAATGGTATACGAGGTGTCTTCACTAGACAGTGGTCCAAGGAGGGTGGATGTGCCCTCTGCAAGGGATGCAGCGATGAGCGCACGTTGGGTTAAACTCTTAGAGCCTGGAACGGAAACAACAGCATTTATCTCTTGAAGTGGTGTGATTTCAATCATAGGAGTGGATGTCTTTTGGTTATGGGTGACACTCTTGACAAGTCAGGAAGCAAAACTATATGGCCTCCATCGTTTCGATTAGAGCTTTACGCATGATACTGCGAGGTGGTTCTACCCCTGTCCAGATACGGAACTGTTCCACACCTTGGTAAAGGAGCATGTCCAGGCCGTCAATAATTTTACAACCGCATGCCATTGCTTGTTTGAGCAGTGTTGTCTGTAAAGGGGAATAAACTATATCCATAACAACCTGGTAATGGGGTAAAAGCTCAATGGGGACAGGGCTTCGATCGCTGTCCGGGGCCATACCGACTGTGGTCGTGTTGATGAGGATTTCGGCAGGAATTGTCGCGATGTTGTCAAGGGACACGGATTCACATCCCAATTCGACGGCTAAGGCTTCTGCTTTCTCCTGGGTACGGTTTGCTATGGTCACCTTAGCACCGGCAGTAAGAAGGCCAAAAACAACTGCTTTTGCCGCGCCTCCTGCACCTATTACTAAAGCAGTGGCACCCTCAGGATTGATGACTTGGGAAAGCGCACTATTGGAGCCTATCCAATCAGTATTATAACCATGACATATGCAGAGGCCTTCTTGGTCTTGCTGGCTAAAGGAGAGTGTATTAACAGCACCTATTGTGGCAGCTGTTGGGTCAATGTTATCAAGGCAGTCCATAACCGTTTCCTTAAAAGGTACTGTTATAGATGCTCCAACAAAGCCGAGTGTTCGGAGACCGGCAATGGTTTTTTTAATATTATCAGCCTTTATAGGTACATAGGCCCCATTTATCCCTAGCTCGGCAAAAGCGGCATTGTGCATTGCAGGGCTTAAAGAATGACTGACAGGGTTACCTATTATCGCAAAGAGCTGGGTCTTACCATTAATGTTCATTGTTTTCAAAAAGGTGAATAAGGGTATGGAATTGATCCGTTGTGAATTGACCTGGGGCTGTAGCTGAGAGTTCATCAACTGCAACATAGGTCATGCAACCACCAAGATAAAGTGTAGCCAATCTGCTTATTCGACCGACTACACCCATGCAAAAGGCTGAGAGTTGAAACGTGTTTGTCCGAGATGTTTGTAACAGAGCGAGGACGCGAACAACATCTGATGGGTCATTGGCTGTGGTGACAATTTTACCAATATCAGCGCCGCTAGCCATCATTTGGTGGAGAGTATCTTCAAGGATATCGGTCGGTGGTGTTTCCGTGAAGTTATGATTGGAGATGATAACATCTGTTTGGCGGCCTTGGGCTGCTGAAATCACTTCGTTACGCAGCTTTTTTTCGGTATTGAGTTCGATGTCAATATAGGCAGCATTTGCAGCAATGGCATCTCTTAGTAGAGCGGTTCGATCCTTTTCGCTATCATCATATTTTCCGCCTTCCCAAATCGGTCGATTGGTAAAAAGCAGTGGTATATCAGGTAAGCAGGAGATGCAGCTTCCTACGTCGGGGTGTGTCATTAAATCCAGTCTGATTTCGACCACATCAACCTTATCCCTGACAGGTTCTACAAGGGTGGTAAGATCAGCAGGATGTTTAGCTGCAGTGGCAGCGCATATCAGGCCTCGTCCGTGATTCACGATAAATCACCAGTATGAAGAGAACCAATGAGGTTGGTAAGAGATGTTTCGTTATGCTGTTCAAGAAAGGTGGCAATCCCGGAAATGATGGTATTGACAGCACTAGGGTCATAGAAATTGGCGGTCCCAATTTGGACTGCAGTGGCCCCAGCAATAAGAAATTCGAGAGCATCTTCGGTTGTACCTATACCACCAATACCGATAACTGGAATAGAAACGGCACTGGCAACCTGCCAGACCATGCGCAGGGCGATGGGTTTGATTGCAGGCCCTGATAGTCCGCCAATTATATTGGCAAGACGAGGACGTCGTTTGTCAATATCTATAGCCATGCCAATGAGGGTGTTTATAAGTGAAATACCGTCTGCTCCACCTGCTTCCACAGCTTTTGCCATTGAAACAATATCAGTGACATTGGGAGAAAGTTTAACAATGACTGGAAGTGTTGATGCTTTTTTTACTGCCTCGGTGACGGTTTGGGCCATCTCTGGAATTGTGCCAAATGCCACGCCCCCCTTTTTAACATTGGGGCAGGATATATTGACTTCAATCCCATCAATCCCAGAATGTTCGGATAATTTTTCGGCAAGATAGGCGTATTCTTCCACTGTATCGCCTAAGATATTAACAAAAACACGACATTTTATAGAACGTAAAAAAGGCAGTTTTTCTGCAAGAAACCGTTCTAATCCAACATTCTCGAGCCCAATGGCGTTTAACATACCACAGGGGGTTTCAACAATTCGTTGAGGTGGATTTCCTGCCCGTGGTTCAATGGAAATACCCTTAACCACGATGCCGCCAATCGCATCGAGATTAACAAATTGTGAAAATTCGCGACCGTACCCAAATGTGCCGGATGCCGTCATGACGGGATTTGTTAATGTAATCCCGCCAATATTAACAGAAAGATCAACAGTTGATGTGTTTTTTATAGGGGCCATAATACCTCGTTGGCGTCAAATACCGGACCATGTTTGCACACATGCTTATATGCGCCATCACTACCGTGAATGGTGCAACCAAGGCAGGCACCTAACCCACAGGCCATGTGGGTTTCCATGGATGCTTGGCAGGGGAGATTTGCGGCCCGGCACTGGCGGGCAACTTCAGCCATAAATGGCGTAGGCCCGCATACACACACGCCTTGGACTGTAGGCAATATGTCGGGTAAGAGTTGACTGACATAGCCGTGGTGACCGCAGCTTCCATCGTCAGTAGCGAGTTCTGTCTTATAGCCGAGGGAAAGAAATTGGGCGGCTATTGGCTCGAGTTCCCTGTGGTCTCTTGCGCCAAGCAAAACTTGATGTGTACACGATTCTTTTGAAAGTGCTTTTAAATGGCGTGCTAAAAACAGCAGTGGAGCAATCCCCATGCCGCCTCCGATGAGACAGATATTCTGATTATCGGAGAACGTAAACCCATTACCTAACGGACCTATAAGGTCAACGTTCATTCCCTGGGTGAAGGTACTGAGTAAGGAGGTCCCTTTCCCTATAGTTTTATAGAGCAATGAAAGATCACCATCCGTTGAGATATCGTGAATAGAGAAAGGACGTCGAAGAAGGGGATCGAAGTTGGAAGAGGTCTTGACCATAACAAATTGGCCGGGTTTTGCCTGGGAAACAATCAAAGGAGCGTGCAACGTCAGGCGAAAGATATCTTCTGTGATCTGTTCAGAACATTTGATGCGCGAATTTTCCTGTATGGAAGTCATTATGGAGAAGTTGGATTATACGGTTTATTGAAAATAGGATATTTTACCTTCCATGGAAACCCTCAATAGGGCTACTATGACAAGCAAGTAATGGTATTTCAGCAATGATATTTTATATGAGCGATTGAAGTTAATGCAACATGTATGGGGGTGCGTTTAATGGAGTTTTTTGTCATTTTGGTAATGATACTTTTTGGGGCTGTAGTTGGCTCCTTTCTTAATGTCGTCATCCTTCGTTTACCTGTAGAGGATGCCTCCATCGTTTTTCCCGGGTCACACTGCCCTGTCTGTAAAACAGATATCAGGTGGTATGATAATATTCCAATTATTAGTTATTGTTTGATCCGGGGGAAATGCAGGAACTGCAACACATCTATATCGTCACAATATCCACTAGTGGAAATGTGCATGGCATTACTGACAGTGGCTCTGTACGCACGATTCGGGGTTAGCTTTGACTTTTTATATTATTTTGTCTTTGCCGCCAGCCTATTGGTTATCATATTTATCGATATTCATCACCAAATTATTCCTGACGTTATCAGTCTTCCAGGTATTGTTCTTGGTGCCTGTGGCTCATTTTTCTGCACCTACCTTACCTGGCAGGAATCAATTATTGGTATTTTGGCTGGAGGAGGCGCACTTTATCTCATCGCTTTTTGTTATTATGCAATCACACGAAGGGATGGGATGGGGGGGGGAGATATAAAGTTGTTAGCAATGATCGGTGCGTTTCTTGGTTGGCCTTGCCTGCTCTATGTTATGTTCTTTAGCTCATTGACGGGAAGTATCGTAGGCATTGCCACAATGATTAATAAGAATAAAGATACTCGCCTCAAAATACCTTTTGGTCCATTCCTTTCCCTTGGGGGGTTGTCTTATCTTTTCTTCAAACCGCAAATTATTCACTGGTGGTACGTGTATATTGAAATGATGGCACGATAAAAAGGTAGGCCACATTCACAGGGTTCAGTTAAGACGAAATGTGGGGAATTGTTGTATAAAAAAAGCCCCTGGCTCTAGAGAGCCAGGGGCTTTTTTATTTAAAGCTAAAAAAGAAAGTGCGGTCTTATGCTTCTACTTCATGTTCAACACCGATAGCAATTTTATACAGGATAGTCAGGATAAAAGCGCCGGTAGCCCAAATACCGATGGTAATGAACAGTTCGTTGGCAGTGGGATAGTACTCTACGATTTCTTCAAGGGGAGTCGGTACAAAACCGGCCAGTACGAAACCGACGCCTTTATCAAGCCAGAAGGACAAGAAGATAGAGGCACAACCAACGCCGAGCCAGAGTTCACTTTGCTTGCGTGTATATGGGTGGCTGATAAGCCCGATTCCAATCAGGAACAGAGCGACAAAGGCCCACATGTACGGAACTAGGTTGTTATAAATCTGACCGTGATGCTCAAGGCCGAAGAACAGATAAGTCAGTGTATGTTTGTGACCTGGAATGTTGGAATAAAAACCAACAAAGAACTCAAGGGCAACAAAGAACATATTGGCTAAGGCAGCATAAATGATGATGGTCACCATTTTATTAATCGCTTCTTTGCCTGCGTCAAAATTAGCAACACGCTTTAATATGAGGGCCAATACTACAATGAGTGCAGGTCCTGCGGCAAATGCTGATGCTAAAAAGCGGGGAGCGATAATAGCTGAAAGCCAAAAATGTCTTCCTGGGAGACCACAATACAGCATCGCTGTAACAGTATGGATGGAGATCGCAAATGGGATCGACAGGTAGACAAAGAAATAAATCCACTTTGGTGGTTTTACCTGTTTGCGTTCTGCCGTCAAGATTACCCAACCACAAAGGGCATTAAGTATCAGATATCCCCAGAGCACACACATATCCCAAAAAAGCATGGAGTTAGGTGTGGGGTACAGGAGGACATTCAGTCCGCGCAAAGGCTGTCCAAGGTCAGCCATAATAAACATAAGGCACATCAGCAAGGCTGCTATTGCAAGGAACTCTCCAAGAATAGTGATTTTTCCAAATACTTTGTAATTATGAATATAATACGGCAAGACCAGCATAACCCCCCCGGCGGCAACACCAACCAGAAAGGTGAACTGCGAAATATAAAGTCCCCATGAGACATCACGGCTCATACCGGTAAGGCCAAGACCGTAAAAATATTGTCGCAGGTAGCAGATGGCGGCAATACCAATAAAAAACCCGAGGAAGGCAAGCCACATCCAGTAGTAATTGTTTCCTTTTAGTGCTTTTTCAAACATGGCAACCTCATACTATGTAAAAGACGGATGGATGGGTACCCAGCGAGGGTTTACGCTGAATGGTATAGTTCTCCTTCAGTATCTTCCTTACCTCAGAATGCGGATCATTCAGATCTCCAAAGACCATAGCCTTGCTCTCGCCGCAAGCTTCAACACAGGCGGGAAGTTCTCCTACACCAATTCTTTCGGCGCAAAAGTTGCATTTTTCAACCACACCGCGCATGCGGGTAGGAAACTGTTTATTGGTTTCTTTGACAAAAGGTCTTGGATTACGCCAGTTGAAACTTCTCATGCCGTAGGGGCAAGCTGCCATACAGAATCGACAGCCAATACACCGGTGAAAGTCCATAATGACCAGACCATCTTTATTCTTGAAAGTAGCTTTAGTCGGACAAGCCCTTACACACGGCGGATCATCACAATGGTTACAGAGTACTGGAACCTGGTGATCCTCGGTGGATTCGTCCTTGTATAGTTGGCTCTTTTCAGTAAAGCAGTTTTCGTAATTGGTCATCCATATCCATTTAATTTCATCCTTCTTCTCTGGAAATTCTGGAATATTATGCGCCTGTATACAGGCCTTTTCCGCTTTTTCTCCCAGTGAAGGATCATTTTGGAACTTACGGACATCAATGACCATCCCGTATCGTTTGCCGGTTGTAGTCGAAGCTGTTTTGGCATGCGCTGAATCTTGTTCTGCATGCGCGCCAGCAGCATTTTTTGCCGCAGTAGAAGCGTTAGCAACAGCAGGGCTTGCACCTGCAACAATTCGATCGACAACCGCTGTTCCTCCAAGGCCTGCCAGTGTTGAGATACCGGCAACCTTGAGGAAATCTCTTCTTTTTTTATCCATCAGTATATCTCCTCCTTTGCCGTTCACTCAACTGGAGCTATGTGGCAGTCCCAGCAATATGGCTTAACAGAAGCATAGTCATGACAGGTGTCACAGAATTTCTTCTTACTGGTATGACACTCCATGCATGTCAGCATCAAGCTCTTCTTGTATTCTTTACCATCAATTGTAATGGTGCCCCTATCTCCGTCTCGCAATACCTCATCTCGCCACTCATTCAACATCTGCATATGGCCGGAGCGCATAGCTTCAGCAGAAAGGACGCAGCTTTTTGCATCCTTTGGCAACTCTGGCTTTGGTGCATTGCCAGCATCGCCATGATTGTACCAGATGGGGATCGTGATAAACAGGACGAAAATGATCAGCCCCGGAATGATTTTACCACTGTCGTACATTGTTATTCCTCCATTTCAACCGGGGGGTTAGACTAAAGTCCTGAGACCTTCGTCGAGTTCCTGTCGCTGTTCACCTTCCAATACCAGGGCGTTACCAACGAGCTCGCTAATACCGGCTACCTGAACTGGTGGTACCCAGTAATCACACAGTGTGGTGAGCGTAGCCCTGTCAATTGCGCAAACACAAGTAAGCGTGTTCACATCGTGCTTATCACGTACGTATTTGACGGCATTGGCTCGCGGCAGTCCTGAACGCATCCTGAGTTCCATGATCTCATCAGTGTTCAGAGCAGTTCCAGATCCACAGCAATACGTTTTTTCGCGAATGGTATTCTCAGGCATCTCGACCCAATCACACACATGATCCATAATATAGCGTGGCTCATCAAGCAGTCCCATGGCCCTAGCAGGGTTGCAGGAATCATGGAAAGTTGCCTTTATATGGGAATTACGACTTTTATCAAGATTGAGTTTGCCATGCTTGATAAGATCTGCTGTGAATTCTGAAATATGGACCATCTTGGTGGATACAGCATTTTCAAAGACCGTACCGGTCATTGGTGACTTCGGTATTTCCAGGAAGTCAGCCGGGCCGTTCATGGTTTCCATATACTGATGGACAACACGCCACATATGACCACATTCACCACCAAGAATCCATTTAACGCCAAGTCGCTCAGCTTCAGCATACATTTTGCCGTTCAATTTTTTCATTACTTCATTGTTGGTAAACAGACCAAAGTTACCACCTTCTGAGGCGTAGGTTGACCACGTGTAGTCAAGTCCAATAGCCTCAAAGAGAATCAAGTATCCCATACAGGTAAAAATACCCGGTTCAGCAAAAACGTCTGCTGAAGGTGTAATAAAAAGCACCTCTGCACCTTTGCGATTAAAGGTGGGGTTCACTTTCACACCCGTGAGATTTTCGATATCTTCACAGAGAAAATCAACATTGCCCTTGAATGCCTGGGGTGTTAGCCCCATGTGGTTACCGGTCCTGTTGGAGTTGGCAACGGGCTCCATGGCCCAGTTAATACCGATTCCGAGCAGATGCAGTAATTCACGTAATATTATCGTGATTTCTGCAGTGTCTATTCCGTATGGGCAAAATACAGAGCATCGACGACATTCCGTACACTGGTACGCGTACATGAACCACTCTTTAAGTATACCCACTGTCATTTCACGACCACCAGCGAGTTTACCAAGAATCTTACCCGCTAAGGTAAAGTTCTGTCGATAAACTGAGCGAAGCAGTTCTGCCCGCAGTACCGGCATGTTTTTCGGATCGCCTGTACCTAGGAAAAAGTGACATTTATCTGCACAGGCACCACAGCGAACACAGCAATCCATAAAAATTTTAAGACTGCGGAACTTGTCCAATCTGTCTGCCATCCCCTGGATGATGATGTCCTTCCAGTTGTCTGGGAGTTTCCAATCGTCGTCTTCCGGATTCCATTCCCTTGCATTGGGTAAGTTTATACCCTGCTGACTGTCAAGATAGTTTAATATATCTGGCTTTGTGGGGTAAGCGTAGTTGCCGGGTTTATAAACCGCTGGCACTTCCATCCAGTCCTTGGTTGGAAAGGCGCCAGTCATCAGAGAGGGTCCCTCGGCAACGCTACGTGCCAACTTATCTAACTTTACTACTGCCATTGCGTTATCCTATTACTCTTGTTTTTGTCGAGCCTACTCGGCCTTTTCCTGATTTTCTGCCTCAGGTTTTGGCGGTAATCCTTTCTCAACAGGGATACCCTCTTCGATCATAGCTTCCCTAAATTCATCCTCATAACCGGCATAAGAGTGCGGCTTGATATTTGGATCATTCCAAGGATTAATATGACGGACCATGCGAGAATTGTTTGCCATGTTCCTGGTTGGGCTCATGAAAACACCGCCCATATGCATCAGTTTACTAAATGGAAAGTAGGCGAGCAGTGCACATACCAGAAAAAGGTGTACATAAAAAATCGCGCCGATTTCTGCTGTGATGGTAGGTTGGAAGGTGACAAGGCCAACCGCTAACTCTTTAATGGCATTAATGTCAACGTTGGTCCGCAAGTAAAAGCGCATCAGGATGCCGGTGGTTGCAACCCCGAGGAGCAGAAAAAGAGGGAAGTAATCGCTAGGTAGTGAGATGTAGCGGACCTTGGGATTAACGAGTCGTCTTCCAAACAGAAAGAGGACGCCCAATACCAATGTGACGTCTGTCATGTACATGGTCGGCGCACCGATCTGCAACAACGAATCCCCAACTTCCATAAATGATACAATGAAAGGGACAGGCTCCATAAACAGACGCATATGGCGAATAATGACCACCAAAAAGCTGTAATGGAAAAGGATACTGAACAGCCATAACCATCTGCTGGATTCATAGGTCAGCTTCGGACCATCATACACAGTGGCTTTTGTGTTACGCCACAAGGAGCGGAAAAGAAAAACTTCCAGAAACATCCTTGCCACAACCTGAGAGGTGTTGTTGGGCGCTTCCAGCTTATCCTGCTTGATCCAAGGCAGGGAAAATCCCTGACCACAGGTAGTTGGAATTTTAAAGGGAACAGGTGATTTTGCCCAGTAGAATATCCTGTAACAAAATCCTCCGAGAAATAGTGCCATGGCCAGATAGGGGATTACAACACCAAAAAAGTATTGCATTCCTGGTATTTGTACACCAATAAGCGCTATCAGCACCAAGGCAACTACTGCCGCGAACGGGAAGGCGTACTTCATCGATCACTCCTTCGCATTTCAAGTTAAAATAACTTAAACAAGTAAGTTATTACGAAAGCCAGAATGAACAGTCACAGGTAACATCGCTGTAACCATCTGGCAGGTCACACTATCTAAAATGTAAAACGTTAATTGTTTTTCAATACTCTTGGCCTGTCTTGCAACAATTTGGAAGGACAGCCTGCATCCGTAAGGACGTAGCTGCCGCTTTTTATCTCTTTAATCCGGCCACGGTACACCTGTTCCCGACACTCGGTGTATACGTTAAATCCCATAAGGGCGAGGCGGTCAATATCACAATCCAAATCGTCAAGTTCTCGCAGCAGTGGTTCTGTATCTTTCTTTGCAGAAAACACCTGTTTAATAACCCACTTGAGTTCCAATAAAGGTGCTACTGCCTGGGCAGGAGTAAAAGTCTGTACTGCGCGGATTCTGATTATTTGGTCGAGCGCTTCGATGTAGTCAAGTTGCTCAGCATTTGTAATGAGTAAATCAAAAATTGTATTCAATGCTTCCTTGATGTTCACGCCAACCGGATTGGCAAAGGAATCATTTTCTTTTTTGAAAAACCCAGATGATTTGTAACTATTGAGAGTTCTTTCAAGCCAGAGAGAGACTATTTCTTTTTTGTGACCTTCTAGGGCCTTTTGTAATTTCATCGTTTTAGCTAAAAAGCGTGAGTCCTGGCCGAAAAGCAACAGGAAATTAGCGAAAAGTCAATGCAAAATTGTGAGGCGATGATTGAGGTGTCTTGAAACGGACTTTTATTATCAGCCTGATAACGCACTCTAAAACATACACTTTACGCAGAAAAATGAATGATGATTCATGCAGCACATGCTCTATCATGATTATCAGGTGATTTCAAGGTAAAAATCATTGGATCTGGGTTAAGACCTGGTTGGTGGTTCCTTTATCTCCCAGTAAAAAAAGAGATACTTGTACAAAGGGGTCATCTTCGAGTTGTTTATCAAGCGGAATTTCTTTTTTGGGCTTTTCGTCGTTGGTTTCTTCGTTGAGTAAACCAGCTTTTTGGGCCTTTTCACGCGCCATAGCCAGCTCTTCCCTTTCCTGTTTCATACCTTCCAGGTCGATGGCGAGTTGGGTTTTCTCCATACGTTTTTTGGTTCGTTTGGCCTCTTCTTTTATCTGCTGAAACTGTTTGTTTGTTTTTATCCATTCTCCCCCCTGTACTTTGGCAGCTGTCACGTCGAACCTTGGCCCCTGCCAGTTGTCAAAGCCAACATTTTCTACCTGGTCCCAGGGAAGTGAATTATCCATATATTGTTCGCCGCTTTCAAGATTATCCAAAAGAGAAGGGACAATCAGGTCGGGTTCAACCCCTTTGAACTGGGTGGAACCACCGTTGATACGATAAAACTTTTGAATGGTTAGTTTGAGGGCACCTAAATCTTCGTATTTTTTGAGTTGGAGGAGCGGCAAATTTCGATTCATATCCAACAGGGCCTGTACAGTCCCTTTACCGTGGGTGTGTTTGCCCCCTATGACCAATGCCCTACCATAATCCTGGAGGGCCGCTGCGAGAATTTCGGAAGCTGACGCGCTAAACTGATTGACCAGTACAATCAAAGGGCCGGAGTAAGTAATTCGAGGATCTTCATCTTCCAGAACCCTGACCATTCCCTGTGAATTTTTAACCTGTACTACCGGACCACCAGGGAGGAAGAGACCGGATATCAGTACTGCATCAGACAGCGCACCACCCCCGTTGTTGCGCAGATCAAGAATAAGACCCTGAATATCCTCTTGCATCATCTTCTTGAGCTCTATTTCGGTGTCGGCAGTTGCGTTCCGTCCCTTTTTGCCATTTCCAGCAGCTGCAAAATCACGGTAAAAACTAGGGATACGAAGATACCCAATGTTTTTATTGTCATTACTTTTGAGAGTGGTTGATTTAACATAGGTTTCTTCGATCTGGACCACATCCCTGGTAATAGGAATAACCATTCTGGCCCCGTCGGGTTTTTGCACAGTAAGTTTTACTTCTGTATCCTTTGGGCCGCGGATATAGCTCACCGCATCCCTGATTCGCATGTCAGTAATTTCAACGGGCTCCCCATCCGTCTCAGAAACAGCAAGGATTATGTCTTCTCCTTTGAGTTGGCCTTGTCTGTCGGCAGCACTCCCCGGGATAATTCGAACAACCTTTATCATGCCGTCATCTTCACGAAGCAGGGCACCGATACCTTCCAGAGATCCGCTCATGTGAATATTAAAATCTTCCTTGGAGGTCGGTGGCATGTATGTTGTGTGCGGATCAAACGCGCGTGCCACAGTGTCAAAATATCTATTATAGTGATCCTGACGGGTCTGTTTGAGCAACCTGTCCAATGATCGATGTGCCCGTTTGCGTACTTTTTCGGTTGCAACCGTTATGCGTTCAGTAAATTTCGATGCGCTACTGTCGACTGGCTTTTCTGGACTTTTTTTCTTGAAATCGTCTAGGTCATCAAGGTAATCGTCCAGGATCTGCATTTTCAGGATTTTGTGCCAGCGCTGTTGAAGCGCATTTGCATCTTTAGCGTAAGCTGTTTTTTTGGGGTCGCCCTCCAAAAAATCTTCTTTGGAAAATTCAAACCCCTGATCAATGAGGGGGTCAATGAATTTTTGCACCTGACGAATCCGGTCATTGAGTATCTCAGCCCCGGCGTCAGCCAAAACTATACGTCCTCTCTTGAGTTCATCGTCAATATGATCGGCAAAGGCGGTGAGCTGGTCAATGTCGGATTGGAGTAGAAAGCGTTTGCGGGGATCAAGCTGCCTGATAAAGAGATCAAAGGCGGCTCTTGAAAGGGAGTCGTCAAAAGGCTCGTGGGAAAAATGTTGGGTTGGAAG
>JAUVLX010000351.1 GCA_030600525.1 Desulfobulbus sp.
CACAAGTGATTACAATTAAGGGTGTATGACCCTGAAAGGTCTTTTGCTCTGGCAGGTCAGGATGGCATATCATTAAAGATAGAACCATTTTGACTGATCTGTTCATTGGTATCGATTTGGTTTTCCTTTGAAAAGGGGTCAGAACTATTTATTAGCTTTTCGGGGTCGCCCAGGCCCCTTATTTGAGATACGGATACCCAGTCTCTGAGATACTTCCTGGCGAAATCGTTCGCTACCGGTCAACTGCCCTCGCTGGAGTGCATCTCTGATCAACTTGATCTCTGCTTCAGGAATTGTGTCACAAACATACTGCACATAGGCTGTCTGACGATTTCGTTTATTCTTCCCCAAAGACCGGTATGATGTATCGAAATTCACAATCTGATCATTGCTTCCTTCTGCCTTGCAGTGATAGCTCGACCATCTGTAGTATCGAGGGTCTGTGACCATATCGGCACGCAGAGGATTCAATTCAATATAAAGGCAACACGCTGGCAGGTATTCCAACCCCAATATCACTATTTTTTATTTTGCATTTTTACCGCAATTCATTCCTGCAAATGCAGAAAAACCGGCAGGACTACTCTTACTTTTAGGGTTATGTTTTGCCCTGCTGACATTTCTGGTCAAGGGACCGGTAGGCTATTTTGCTGGACTATTATCGATGTGGCTTCGGTCCAATCCAACAATTCTCAAATGGATTGACCGTAGCAGCGGCACGATGTTGATTGGCGTAGGTATCAAACTCGCCCTTGAGCAACCAAAATAAGGCTACAAAATGAAAAGGTGAGATCGACTCTTTATTAGGGGTATCTTGAAAAAGTAGATATTTCGTGCAAGATCAGGTAAGGCCCGACTCCGAGGCATGTTAAAAAACTTACCGCAGGCATAAAATTAATCTCGGAGTCTGCGGTTACCTCCGAGGGATAAAATTTAAGCATAACGAGGTAAGCGGAGACTCCAAGAGATTGGGCGAAAAAGTATTTTTTCAAGGTAGCCTTAAAAACGTACAGAACCAATCTCGCCCATCCCAAGTAAAACAACTTTCCGTCGTTGCTCCTCCATCCCTATCTACTCTCTCTACGATTAGACGTTCACTTTTTGCTTGTTGATGAGTGCCTTTTGTGCAGCAAGCTCTATTTTTTCTACCAGTTCCTGGGTTTCTATGGGTTTGATGCAGTAATCAAAAGCACCGCCCTGCATCCCTTCAATCCCAGACTTGACCGAGGCATGTCCTGTAAGGATAACTACCTCTACCAATGGCCATTTATCTTTGACCTTTTTCAAACATTGGAGCCCATCAATCTCTGGCATACTCACGTCCATAACAATGACGTCTATGGCCTGCTCCTCCAATATGTCCAGGGCAATTTTGCAACCTTCTGCCACGCTGGTGTTAATTTTTCTTCTGGTCAGATGTTTTTCCAGGGTTTCCAGAAATTCCGGTTCATCGTCCACCAGGAGCAGCTTAATTTTTAATGCAGCATCCAGCACCGGATTATGATTATTTTTCATTGGCAACCATCTCCTCAATCTCCCGTAAAAATTTATCATGGTACCGTTTATACTGGCCAGGCGCATCCATCACCATGTCGATCTGACGAGTATGAATGGTCAGATAACCAAGAATTTTCAACCGGCTAAACAAAAAAGCCTGCGAACGTTTTTCCACTCTGGCGGTGAGAGCGTCCCCGACTATTTCGATTCGAAAATCATAGTGCTCTAAAACTGCAGCAAGCAGTTGTATCCGACCGACGCGCTTCCTCTCATCAGCGGCACCTCCTTTAAAACGAAATGTTACATACCGCTCTGTCCGAAGGCTGCTGATAAACGCTTCAACCATAGCATAATGGTACCCCAGTCTTACACTTAAGTTGCAATAATTCCTTGAAACAAGAAAATAATTTTTTTGCACCATAGCTGACGGGACAGCAGGATCTATTCCTGGCTGACGGGTTGATTGAAAAAAAAGAGACCCCATACTACGCATGCTTGCCTGAGGTGGGCCTGCCCAACGATAGGCGTGCATGCCTTCCCAGATCGCCAGCATAGGTGTGGATATAATTTCCGATATATTGATATAGTTGTTACCAAAATCAAACCCTTCGGCAAAACCATCGGCAAGGTTAATCACCCACCATTCAAGCGGCATGTTATCCACCAGTCGCTTTGCAGCACCCTTCTTAAAGGTATAGCGCTTGCCGAAGTCAAACATCTCCACAACCGATTTTTCATGGCAAAACCGGGTAATATCATGCAGGGACTGACAACAGGAGGAACGAAAATAAGGGGAAGTCGGATCAGTAAGATGCAAAGGGCTAATCAATTGCAGTGCATCAATCATGGCTTTCTGGACCGGACTGCCATCCATGGGATTATTCTTTTGCTGGCTTTGTTGAAGTAATTCTTCAACGCGCCCTTTGTACACTGTCCGATTTGTTGCATCAATGGTTACAACTTGGCCATTGGCCAATGTTTTAGTGGCTTCTTTGGCGGATAAGATTGCAGGCAAGCCAAACTCCCTGGCAATAGTAGCCAGATGCCCGGCTTCACTTCCTGTTTCGGCAACCAGTGCAGTTGCCGTTCTAAGTAGCGGTGCCCACTGCGGGAGGGGATGCTCAACCACTAACACGGAATGCTTAGGGAAACGCAAGACATCGAAATTTGAGCGGACAACAAAGACCGGCCCACTGGCAGCTCCAGCACAACCAGTCACCTCACCTTGAAGCAGGCAATGCTGGTTCGATGCAAGTTTGCTCACGTCACTGACATTTTTTTTGCTGACCACTGAAATGGGTCGGCTTTGCAGGATATAGAGCAGCCCCTCTTTATTGATCGACCATTCAATATCCTGAGGAGTGCCAAAATGGTTCTCCAATATCATGGCTGCTTCAGCAATATCTTTTGCCCGTGCATCCATCAGATAAGCATCCGCTTTGGAAACATCCGCTGTTTGACGGATGGTGGGATACGGTGCACTCCGCTCTACAAGAAAGTGCTGCGTGTCTTTGGTGCCGTCAACTATACCTTTGGCACTGCCAGCGGAAAAGAAAATATCCATTGCTCCCGGTCTTCCGCTTATGGATTGCGAATAACAAACGCCACTCATAACGGCGTCGATCATCGTCAGGCAGCCCACGCACATAATTGTTTCTTCATGCAGGAACCCTTTGGTCAGGCGATAAATCATAGCCCGGGAGGAATAGGTTGAGGCAATAACTGATTTGTACGAATAGATCAAATCATCCCGATCAACATACAATTCAGTGTGATAGAGCCCTGCAAAAGAAGCCTGACGGGTATCTTCCCCCAGAGCACTTG
>JAUVLX010000179.1 GCA_030600525.1 Desulfobulbus sp.
GATTGCTACAATTACAACCATGTTTGAGACGTAATATCTCTCGTATCTTTCGCATAGATAATCTCTTTTTGGGCATGAAAATCTCCTTGAAGTATTGGTTCAAAAAGATTTCCTCTACCATTTGTTTCTATGCGTCGCTACCCTCCGAAAACGATGGCCGGAATCGAATGGAATCCCTGGCCGGAATCAATTGGAATGGGTGGCCGGAATGAAATGGAATCACCGGCCGGAATCCTCTGGAATCAGTGGCCGGATTGCCCTGGAATATGCATTTATTGTACGCTATTGGTCGGAGACGTACTCTATGAACCGGCCTCTCACGTCGATTACTTTCAACAAAACAATAGGGGGCAGACCCCCCTGTGTCAGAATAGTTGTCGCCTCTTCTTGAAGAGTTGTGTGTGAGTGGGGGCCGTAGTAAATAGGTGGGAGAGTTTTTAGTTTCCAGCAGGTGGTGAACAGGAAAAAGCCCGTAGGGCGACTGGATGTTCACCACCTGCTGGCGGGCCCTTCTCACCACGACCTAATGAGACAACGGTAAATGAAGAATTACTCGAAAGAATTTAAAGATAGCATTATCGCTCGAATGTTAACGCCAAACAATGTCAGTGTCCCCGATCTGGTTCGAGAGACTGGAATCCCAAAGGACACTCTTTATTCCTGGCGCAGTAAGGCTCGTAAAGGGAAGACCTCTGTGGAATAATAGGGGTCAGACCACTATAAAGTACCAAGCTGTGGCAATGGGAAATCTTCCTCCCTTCTTTTAGTCTCTCGCTTGAAGATATTTGTACTGTGGTTGATCACGATATCAACCATTACAATAGGATATGTGCACCAGAGGCCAAGCTGGAGGGGAACAACAAACAAATATTTCAAAAAAGAGACAGAAAAAGCGATAACAATTACGCCTTACGAAAAAAAATCGCCATTTGAACAAAACAGTTCCACAAAGGTTTGTCAGGTGTTGTTCACCGATTCTGACAAAGCATTATAAGCCTGCATTAATTTCAACACAACAGGCTGCTTGGCTGAATCACAAACATGATGATCAATAGATTGTATTGGAAGTACACCTAAGGAAGTGCCAGTTAAAAAACAACCGTCCATTTGATCCAGCTGAGTCATATCAACACTTTTATACTTAACTTCAAGACCTAGCGTCTCACTAATTTTCATAACATTTTTAAATGTTATTCCGGTTAATATTTCATCAAGAGGTGCACTATAGAGCGTATTTTTTTTAAAAAATATCAAATTAGAACTACTACCTTCTATAACCTTATTATACTGATTGATTAGAAGTACTTCAAAAAAACTATCTCCTTTAATACTCTCAACATGATGTTTATAATCCATATCGAGCTGCTTTATAGTTGGATTATTACGTTCTAACTGAACGGCAGTAGTAGCTACACCATCCTCATAAAACTTTCTGTTGGGATAAAAACTTTTTATAAAATAAAGTTGATAATGCCCTTGCACAACATCCAACTTAATATTTCTATCTAACTGCTCGTTAATCCATACCAAACGCAGTAGTTGCTCTTTTATAGATTCCGCATCTGCTTGAAGCGCTACCTTGCCAAGTGAGTGTTTAAGTCTTTCCACGTGATCTTCTAAAAATAAAATATGACCATTTATAACCCGCATCACTTCATAAACGACTTTATCACCCTTTAACGCATAAAATTTTTCAGATGACATGATTTGACCATCGTTAATAAAATATGCGCCAATATTTTTATACATAATCACCCTAATATTTTCCTAACACCATTGTTACATCATTGAATGTTTGTTGTTCTAAAATAACGTAAAATGGTATTAAAATAAATCAAGGGCAGACCACGATAAAACTTTATAAGTAGCAAAAAATCCTACTCCCCTACCCTGAAATGATAAAAATCAATGGGCCACCAAATGAAAAAGGGGGTCAAGTCTTTGCTTGACTCATTCTACTGATTACAATACTCTCTTTTTCATGGCTAGACCTCTTCGAATCGAATACCCCAATGCCTGGTATCACGTGATGAATCGTGGAAGGCGGGGCGAAAACATCTTTGCAGACATCGATGATCACAATGCTTTTCTTGCTCTACTGCAGGAAACATCGGAGATGTTTAACCTCCGGGTTTCTGCATTTTGCCTTATGCCGAATCATTATCATATTCTGGTGCAGACACCTGCTGGCAACCTCTCACGGGCGATGCGACATGTAAACGGCGTTTATACTCAGCGTTACAACCGAAGTCGAAATACAAATGGGCAGCTATTTCGTGGACGTTATAAGAGCGTTCTTGTCCAAGAAGACAGTCATCTGTTGGAGTTGCTGCGTTACATTCACAGAAACCCTATCAGAGCACATATGTGTGGTACTGTAGGTGATTACCGATGGTCCAGTCATCAGGGATATGTTTCTTCTGCAAAAAAATGGGACTGGTTGCATAAGGAGTTCCTCCTCCTCATGTTCGACCACAATCAGCAAAGAGCGAAAAAAGAGTACAAAAGCTTTGTGCAATGCGAAGACTCTGCAAAAATCACCGATTTCTTCGGCAAGAAAAACCTTGCTTCGTTTTTTGGTTCCAAAAAATTCATTGAATGGGTTAAGGCTACATATCACCAGCTTCAAAATCATAACGAAATACCTCAATCAAGGCATCTTGCTCCGACAATAGCCGAAATTAAATTAGCAGTATGCCAATACTATGATGTTGAGCTAGGGGAAATAGAACAATCAAAGCGAGGCCAGATGAACGAGCCTCGTAACGTGGCTGTATATCTTGCCAGAAAAAGAAGCGGTTTGCGATTAAAGGATATCGGCCAGGAATTTCAGCTTTTGAAATACAGTTCGGTGAGCAGTATTGTTACGAGAACAGAAAAACAACTTTTGAAAAACAAACAACTCAAAAATCGGATTAAAAAAATTAGCCTGAAGCTTAACAAGAGTCAAGCAAAGTCCTGATCCCTTCAGATGCTTCCGCATGTTAACTTAATTAATCTACATTAAAAGGACTAAAACATGGCAACAGCAGCACAAAAAGCAATGCTAGAAAAAATAAAAAGCACAGTGGGTTTCATTGCAGCCCTTGATCAAAGTGGCGGCAGCACGCCTAAGGCATTAAAGCTCTACGGTGTAGATGAGTCTGCCTATAGTAACGATGAAGAAATGTATGCTTGTGTACACGCTATGCGCACTCGCATTATCACCAGTCCGGCTTTTGAAGGCAATCGAGTACTAGGCGCTATCTTATTTGAAAACACCTTAGATAGAGACATTGAAGATAAATCTTCGTCGCATTACTTGTGGCAAAACAAAAATGTAGTGCCTTTTTTGAAAGTTGACAAAGGCTTAGCTGATGAAGAAAATGGCGCACAAGTCATGAAGCCGATGCCTGACCTTGATGCATTGCTAGCGAAAGCTAATGCCCAAGATGTATTTGGTACTAAAATGCGTTCGGTGGTTAAATTAGCGAACAAAGCTGGTATCGATGCGGTTGTTGAACAGCAATTTTCCGTAGGTAAACAAATTCTAGGCGCAGGCTTAGTGCCGATTATTGAGCCAGAAGTAGACATTAACAGCCCAGAAAAGGCTGAAGCGGAAGTTTTGTTGAAAGCAGCGATATTAGCTCAACTAGACACATTAGCAGATGATCAACATGTGATGTTGAAATTGACATTGCCTGAGCAAGCTAATTTTTATGCTGAATGCGTGGACCACCCAAAAGTACTCAAAGTCGTTGCTTTATCAGGCGGTTATAGCCGCGAAGTGGCGAATAAGCGTTTAAGCGAAAACACTGGCATGGTTGCTAGTTTCTCGCGTGCGTTGACTGAGGGGTTGAGTGTCCAACAATCCAATGATAGTTTCAACAGCACGTTAGATGCGACTATTCAGTCTATTTACGACGCTTCAAATACCTAGTATTTAGCGAGATAGAAGTTAAATACAATCTAGGTGTCAGAGTCAAAAAGAAATTTTGGAAAATCGACCATGGACAGACCAGAATGACGCTAGTTTAAGCATCATTAATGATAGCCAGCAATCGCTATCTGACTGTTATTACATTTATCTATAGTTGCAATTCATCTTAAACTAGCAGCATTCGGGCCAGACTACGATAAGCAGTGAAGGTTTGGTGGCAAGCGTGGTGGCGGTTTTAACTCAGTTGGATCTTTTTTTACCGTAAATGCGGCACAAGGTGCCTCGCAAAACCTTCGCTATAGCGGGCTAAAAACTCAGCGATCCTGCCATGGGAGCAGGCATGGCTAGTTGGTCCTGCAAGTACCTACATCTTTTTGGCCTAAACAGTTCTCCAACGAGTGAGATAAGGTCTACATATTCAACCTCTTTCAACGCATCATGCCATGCATCTGCTGGTTGTGATCTCCTTCCTATCCATCTTAGACGGGCTATTGAAAAGTTATCCGAGGTGAGTACTGTTGGCAGCCACCGGCAACTTTGTCGAGGCTTTTATTTCTTTCAAAGAAAAACTTGTTTTTACGGACGTTACTCCTGGAAGCCGCCGGATAACGTTTCGTGATAATTTTTCATAAGACTCCAAGTTTTCCGACACAACCTGAAGCAGATAGTCCGACTCTCCTGAAATATTGTGGCAAAACAAGACTTCCGGGATTTTCTGAACAGCCTGTTCAAAATTCACCAGGGCTTCCTCCGTATGTGTGGAAAAGCTGATCTCCACAAAAGCCAATACCCCAAAACCTAAACGCTTGCGATCCAGATTGGCTTGATAGGCCTGAATGTAACCCACTTTCTCAAGGCGTTTAAGTCTGCGCCAGCAAGGTGTTTCGCTTAAATTGAGCGTATTTGCTAATTTTACATTGGATGCCCGGCCGTCTTCCTGTAGCAGCTTAAGCATGGCGCAATCTGTTTCATCAATGGTATGTTCTGGCATATTACCCCTCCTGTATGGTGATTTTTGAAATAATATTTCTCCTTACGTCCTAAATTAGGGATAAAAAGCAAGGTTATTCCACTGATTAATTGGTACTTTTTCCACTTGATCTTTCATTCCAATTAGTCAAAGGAGGTTTACTATGAAAGCTTACAACCCTGAACATGCATTGATTAAAGCACGTAGAGAATTCGGAGAACACGGCGGTGTTGCTCCGTCCATTTCAAGATCCGCCACATTCACGGTTATGCATCCCAAAACCATGCCGGAAATTTTTGGCGGACTTAAAGGACCTGAACAGGGCGGATACTTCCTTTACAGCCGTCACTTCAATCCTACAGTGGACGTTCTGTCCCGTTATCTTGCTGCCATGGAAGGCACTCAATCTGCAATCTGCACAGCCAGCGGCATGTCAGCCATATCCTGTTCCATCCTGCAGGTATGCAACAGCGGGGACCATATCGTAGCCAGTGAAAGTATATATGGCGGTACCCATGCTCTGTTTGAATCCCTTCTGCCCCAGATGAATATTAGGACCACTTTTGTGGATATCACGGATCTTGAGGCGGTCAAGGCCGCCGTGACCGAAGAAACTAAAGTGATTTACACGGAAACCATGGGCAACCCCACCCTCAAAATTGCCGACATCCCGGCCCTTGCAGAAATAGCACACAATCAGGATATCAAACTGGTGGTGGACAATACCTTTTCTCCGTTGATTTTTACACCAAAAATCCTGGGTGCCGATGTCGTGGTTTATTCTTTGACAAAGTACATCAACGGGGCCAGCGACCTGATCGCAGGCGCCATCTGCGCAGATAAATCCTTTATCCAGGATTTAATGGATCTGCATACCGGTCGGGTCATGCTGCTAGGGCCGACCATGGATCCCCGTGTGGCTTTTGATGTACTGCAGCGGATTCCCCATCTGCCCATCCGGATGCGGGAGCACAGCAGAAGAGGCCAGGCCATGGCGCAAATGCTCAAAGAAATGAATGTCAAGGTCTGCTATCCGGGCCTGCCGGACCATCCCCAACATGAGAAAGGCAAAGATTTGGGAAATGAAGGATACGGATTGGGCGGCATTCTAGCCCTTGACTGCGGGACCCGTGAAAAAGCAGAAGAATTGATGGACGTACTTCAGAACGAAGAGTCTTTTGGAATGATTGCCGTTTCCCTGGGGTATTTCGATACCCTGATGAGCTGTTCCGGTTCTTCCACATCTTCCGAGATCAAGGTTGAAGACCAGCAGAAGATGGGATTGTCTCCAGGGCTTCTCAGGGTTGCTCTAGGATATACCGGAGACCTAGAAACTCGAATGGAACAAATGAAAAGAGCGGTAAAAAAAGTTTTAGGGGTTCAGACAAAATAGTAATATTCTTAGGCGTAGGCAATATTTTTCAATTCCAACAATCATCTACCACGCCCAGAGGACGTGGTTTGATGAAGACCCCTCGAAGGGGTCATTGGGTTAGGAAAGCCCCTAAAGGAGCTCTTTAGTTCATCTTTACAATTTAATTACTGTTTCTCTGACTTATCTTGCTCTTTGATATAGTTCTTTATCATTTCTTCATCCAAGCCAACCGTACTTACACAATAACCAGCAGCCCAAAAGCTTAGCCCTGTCATTGTTTTGGTTCCCAGGACCTCTCGATGGATTCGGATAGCACTTTTACCCTTTATAAATCCAATCGTATTAGATACACTAAATTTCGGTGGTATGCTTAAGAGCAGATGGATATGATCGGGCATTGCATGGCCTTCAAGCAACTCAATCCCCTTTTGTCGACACAAATCTCTTATTATGCCACCTATTTTTTTCCTCACTTCGCCATAAATTTTTCTCTGGCGATATTTCGAGATAAAGACCAAGTGATATTTACAATCCCACCTCACATGTGATAATGATTTCCAGTCATTCATAGTTTCGTCCTCATCTCCCTTTGGGACTTTCCATTAGGACGAACCTCTTCCCACATTTTATCTCCCCGGAACGGTTAAACCTAATGGGGTCGCTCGGGCAAAGCCCGAGTTTCAATTAGAAACAATTAAAAAAACTATCTCTGCAGCAAAGAATCATTTGAAGCTGGAGTCAGTATATCTGCACAGTCATGCATATCTATACTGGAAAGTGTTCTCAATTCATAAATCACTTTGGTACTGCAATTATCATGTAATTCGAAAGTACACCAGTTGCACCTCCATACAA
>JAUVLX010000111.1 GCA_030600525.1 Desulfobulbus sp.
CCGCAGCCACTCAGCAGGAAAGAGGCTCTAAAATGTATTCCATTGCAAAATCCAGGCGCTAAAGCAGAGAAGAAACAGGAGGGATTACTCCTTACCTACCCCGTGGAGATAAAACCCTTTTTCCATACATTGATCAAGCGGGTTACAGGAAAGGACACTAGCAAGATACGCAGAAAGCTCCAGCTTGACCAAATGGGAAGTTCTGTATGGCAATTAATTGACGGCCAACGGAGTGTCCGTGACATAGCAACAAATTTCCAAAGCCAGCATCAACTCGACAATCGCGAATCGGAAATTTCAGTAACCAGCTTTCTCAAAGAACTTGGAAAGCGTGGTCTCGTGGCCATGAAGCAAGAAGGCTAACCCTAATTTTTCACATTCCCCATCAAAAAACGTTTTTGAATCAACTGAAGATCATTCCAGGTTGCGCGTTTCATCTCTTCATGGGCAAGAAGAAAACGGGGATGGAAGGTGACCATTACTTCCGCTGGATGTTCTTCGTAGTAGCGATATCGACGAAATTTTCCGCGCAAGCGGACAACTGGTTCGTTTTTGCCAAGAACGGCTTTAGCACTTAAGTCCCCCATAGCACAGATAACAGAAGGTTTTATAGCCGCAATCTCACGTGCAAGATACGACTGGCACTGTTGCAGTTGCTCCTCGCCAGGAATATTACCATCGCTGCAGCAGCATTTAATGCAATTTGTAATATAAACCTCTTCCTGTTTCAGCCCCAGAGCACCTATCATTTTTGCAAGCATCTCATCTTCTGCCCTGCCAAAGAAGACAACGGATTTTTCCTTGCTCGTATCCAGGCAGTAGTCACCGATAATCATGAGCCGCACCTTCTCAGGAAGCCTCGCTGGCAGACTCAATGCCGCACCTTCGCTCAAGGAGCATTGAGCGCAGTCAGCAATGCGCTGAAAAATCTCTTTTACAGCTTTCACATCCATGCCTTTTTGTGCCGACAAAGACACCTTGCCAGCAGCAGCAGTCGGCTTCTTCACTTTCTTACGTCCCGGTAAAGCAGGCATAGAAGGAGAAGAACGATGACATCGCAACCTGGAGTTTTTAAGCCCTTCTAACATGGGATAGGCCCCAATCCCTATCTGCTGGTGAAACAGAAGTAGTCGACGCAGTTCATTGCCCATCCTGACAATACTGCGAGCATCTGGATGCTGTCCTGGCGAATGAAACGCCTCTCCTGATTCTTTATTTTTGGCTGACAAAATTCACTCCTGTGTTTACTGTTCCTCTTGAACCGTATATCTCTGAACGCTAGTTTGTCATGTTGACACAGTCACCACGGGTTGCAGTTGCTACGCACTGACTACGTAAACGGATCTCATCAATGCAAGCTAAGGAGCTGTCCGCAAATAAGCTGGACAATATCGCGCTCATATTTAGGTTAGATTTGGGGTGATCTAATTGAACAAAGCAGCAGGCGTAGTTGTGCTACGTTGAGGACTTTGTGATTGAAGATCAGCCAAATATGACCTGAAGATGCGATGCGAGATGTTCAAGTTATTTTCGGACAACTCCTAACCCCATACATCTCTACCAAAGGTAAAAAATGCCTATTTATGAATATGAATGCAAGGACTGTAAGCACCAGTTTGAAGTATTAACGACCCAGTCGCAACAGACAGAAAGTGTCAAATGCCCAAAATGCCAAAGTACGGATGTCGTAAAAAACATGTCTGCTTCCAGCGTTCGCATAGGCTCTTCTGCACCAGCCTCTCTTGGTTCCGCGTCACCAGGATGCTCGTCAACATCCGGTTTTTCCTGAGCGTAAAAGGTATGGGCCCGTGTGGTCCATAAAATTAAAAAGACGGGCCAGTGAAGGCTGCACCGATTACCTGCAGCTGTCGAGCTCAACAGAAATGGGGAAGAAACATTTATTCCTTTTTTTTATATCGATGAAAATCGTATACTTCCTCATTTCTTTTCAACATTCCATGTTTTTTTCTGGCCAAATTTTCAATACTAGCATCATCGGTTTTCAACCGATGTATTTCTCCAGTAAGGGTGGCATTGGCCTCTTGTAAGCGAACATTGTCTTGGGTTATAGTTTGTACATTCCGCTGCAGCTTATAGTAGTGCAGGAACCCTCTTCCCGGCATGAAAAGGAGCAGGAGCAGGCCAAACGTGACAACAAGCAAACAGATGCGCCACAGCATCTTCTTGTTACGCTGTACCTGCTGAAAATCTTTTCGCTCTGCCATACTTAAACATTCCTACCAGTAACCCTGAAAAAGGTACCATGATTAATTACGTTGAAAAATGCCTTGTCAGCGCCTGCCTTACAGGGCTCACGACACGATACGACGGGAAAAGTAAAAAAAGCCAGTCCTGCATGCATTGCCTGAAAAAGACTCTCTGGATACCGGTATGCCCAGAGCAATTGGGAGGATTACCAACACCTAGAGCTGCCGCTTCAATTATTGGCGGCAATGGATTTGATGTCCTTAAGGGTACGGCAACAGTTCAGGATTGTAACAATAATGATGTTACCTCGAATTTTATCCACGGGGCAGAGCTGGTTCTCTCCATTGCCCAGTCCCAGGATATTACGACCTGTTACCTCAAAGCTCGCAGTCCATCCTGTGCCATCCATGACAATGCCGGAGTGACGGCAGCCTTGCTCATGCAGCACGGGATAAAAGTTCTCGAATTCGCTTAAATCCGTCAGCCCCAGTATTATTTCTGGTTTCCCTCTGTTATCTTTGCTTCCCCAGCTACCAAAGCTGCACTGTCTTGTGCTTTCTCCAGCCTGAAAATCCTTATCAACAGAATTCCAGCTTCATAGAGCAAGTACAACGGCCCGCCCATCAAAGCCATATTCACTATATCAGGCGTAGGGGTAAGCAGTGCTGAAAGAATGGCAATACCAAGCACTGCAAATCGCCTGTTTTTTTCGAATGTCCGACGGGTAAAGATACCAACCTGGGCACTAAAAATCATAAATACCGGCAATTCAAAAATAACCCCAAATGCCAGAATAAACAATGTGATAAAACTGACAAAACGACCGATGGAGATGACTGCCCGCATATCCTCAGACTGAAAACTCAACAAAAATTGGACCCCAAACGGCAAAGTGACCAGAAAACAAAAAATGGTTCCAGCGTAAAAGAGAAGGCAGGTTGTTGCCACAAACCAGAAAAGACGCTTGCCAGTAACCTTGAAAGGCTTGCCCATGGCTTTCCAAAAAACATAGGTCAACAAAGGCATCAATACATAGAGTGCCCCAAAAAAAGAGACCTTAACATGCGCAAGAAAGGGTCCGGCCACTGAAAAAAAATAAAGTTGTTCATCCAGGTGTTGTTGAAACAGGGAAATCAACCCACTGGAAAGTGCAAAAATGCAGCCAGTCATGACCAGCAGACTTATGCCCAACAATTTGATCGACTTTCTTAATTCCGAGAGAAAAACTATGAGGTTCTTGCTAACTTTCACAATATGAAATTCCCGATATAGGATCGTAGTAAAAGTGGCTTTCAAAAAATGATGGACTCATAAAGAGCCCATCACACTCTAAAAGATGGCTAAGTAAAATACAGGTATACAGGTAAGCGCAGACTCCAGGTAGCGTAGACGCGGGAAGCGCAACTCAGCGGAGAGGTGTTTTCATGGTACGAAGGCATATATATGTTACATCGTATGCCATGAAAAATGCCACAACGCCATCAAACAATTACCTGCAGAAAATAGCAGACCAAAACCATTATGGCAATCTAATGTAACGCTGCAAAAGGTTTTGCCGGTGTCAGCCCAGCCCATGCCTCTCTTTTAAAAAAGATGCTCAACAGTGCGTCCCGGTCTGAACAAAAACAACCTCAAAAAAACAAGTAATCTGTCTTTGCCTGTATCCGGCCTCATTGCCGTTGCGTTTCCAGAAAAGCCATGATAAGAAAAGAGGTTGTTTTTCAACATACGTATTCATTCATTAACTCCTGCACAGTGTATTCCCATGCTAGAATTACGGTTTATCAGAGAGAACCTGCAACTTGTCCGCGAAAAAAGTATCCTCCGAGGGGTAGCGCCATCTCTCTTCGAACATTTTTCGGAGCTAGACAATCAACGACTTTCGCTCCTCGGTCAAGTGGAAACCTTGAAAAATAGACGCAACACTGTCTCCAAAGAAATCGCACCGCTGAAACAGGCAGGAGAACATGATAAAGCAGAACCACTTATCCTGGAAATGCGAGAAGTCGGTGACCAAATCAAATCATTTGACAGCGATCTTGCTGAGATTGAAGCTCAATTAAATGATATCGTTCTCTCCATTCCCAACCTGTGTGACGATAATGTCCCCCAGGGACACGATGACAGCGACAATGTGGAAATAAAAAAATGGGGAGAGATTCCTTCTTTTTCCTTTACCCCTAAACCACATTGGGAGATTGGTGAGAATCTCGACATCCTTGACTTTGAGACCTCAGCGAAACTAGCCGGAGCACGCTTCTCGCTGCTCAAAGGTTTCGGCTCCCGTCTTTCCCGTGTTCTGGTGAATTTTTTCCTTGATCTGCATACCCAAAAACATGGTTATACCGAAGTGCTACCTCCCTTTATGGTGAATTCAGCCACCATGACAGGTACCGGTCAGCTGCCTAAATTCAAAGAAGATCTGTTTAAGATTGAAGACTGGGATCTGTGGCTTATTCCCACAGCCGAGGTGCCTGTTACCAATATCCACGCTGGCGAGACCCTGCGTGAAGACCAACTCCCCATTTACTATACAGCCTATACCCCTTGTTTCCGCTCAGAAGCAGGTTCATACGGCAAGGATACCCGGGGACTTATCCGCCAACACCAGTTTGAAAAAGTGGAACTTGTTAAATTTACAACTCCGGAACAATCGAAGCAGGAGCATGAACGTCTCCTTGAAGAAGCAGAAACAGTACTCCAACTATTACAGTTACCATATAGAGTAGTCAATCTCTGTACTGGTGACCTTGGCTTCTCTGCCACCAAGACTTATGATATCGAGGTGTGGCTGCCAGGACAGAATACGTATCGAGAAATCTCGTCCTGCTCTAATTTCCTTGATTTCCAAGCCAGAAGAGCCGGGATTCGGTATCGTCCTGAAGGGAAGAATAAAAGCCGCCTGGTCCACACCTTGAATGGATCCGGCCTGGCAGTTGGACGAACACTGCTGGCAATCCTAGAAATCTACCAGCAGGAGGATGGCTCTGTAGCCATCCCCGAAGTGCTCACACCTTATTTTGAGAACCGTTTTCTCTCATAAAGTATAACAGTTCATCCAACTTTAGGGTTTCTTGAATAAAAGGCCGGCGCTCCTTTTACCGCCGGCCTTCCATAGCAAGCTCGATCAATTTGTCTAAAAGTAAAGGGAACGGCAACCCACCCTTGGCAGCAGCCTGCGGCAAGAGACTTGTCGGGGTCATCCCTGGGATAGTATTGGTTTCGAGCACGAAAATTCCGCTTTCGTTGACAATCATATCTGTACGACTGTAGCCACGAAGCTGCAAGGTACGGTGGGCTGCAATGGCATATGCCTGTGCTTTATCGCGTATTTCCTCACTCACCTCTGCCGGACATATTTCTTCACTTGCTCCGGCCATATACTTGGCCTCATAGTCAAAAAAATCAAACCGGCTATCCGGGATAATTTCCACAAGGGGCAGTGCTGAGAGTTCCTCGTTACCAATCACACCAACAGTAATTTCCCTGCCTTTAATATACTCCTCAACCATAACCTCATCATCGTGCTTGAAGGCCAGGACCAAGGCTTCTGGAAGGGCTTCTTTTTCTCTCACTATGGTCATACCGATAGAGGACCCCTGCTTTACCGGTTTTACAACATACGGCAAATTCAGTTGCTCGAAAATTCGTTGCGGGGCTTCAATGTCCTCCCTTTCGGCCATTACCCAGTCAGCAACAAGCAAACCATTGAGCCGATATAATATTTTAGCCAGGTTTTTGTTCATGGCCAAAGCGCTACCGAGGACACCTGCGCCCTGATAAGGTATGTCTAGTAAGTCCAAAAAACCCTGTATGGTACCATCCTCACCAAAGAGGCCATGAAGCAGTACAAATGCAACATCAATATTTTCAGCATCACGAGCGATAGCTTCAAGGTCAGTTGCGGGGTCATAGCGAACCACATCATACTTGTTAACATCCAACTCTTTTTCAACTCCTGCAGCACCGTTTAATGAGACTTCACGCTCATCTGACTTACCACCGGCAATAAGCGCCAATCGAATCTTTGCCATAATCACCTCCTTGCTGTTAGATAATTTCCACACTCTACCATGTTGGATAAAAAATGCATTATCCCTCAGTTATCTTTACAGTTCTGCTTTTCAGCAGCACAGTGGACGTAACTTGTTCAGCGAACAACACATAACCTTGCCTCACCCACGACCTGTACCTGTTCAGCAGTGCTCCAGATGCGTACAAGCAGGCTGGATAACTATAGTAATGCTCTATTTTCTTGCCAGATCGTGCGCAGAGGTTAGCGCAGACTCCGTGGGGTGCGGCTGAATAGTTACCAGCGGACTATAGACTCAAAGTTCCAGAAAAAGAGAGAAAGTATCGTGCAAAAGTCACCGAACTTTGGTGCAATTTTATTGACACGCTTATTCATATTAAGTACGTTCCCCTACTTAATACTTTTTCAACCTATAATAATAGCACTATAACAAGGATGTGATTCAATCATGATCGAAGTAGAAGTCAAAGGTGACCTTGAGTACGCAATTCGGCAATTGAAGAAAAAACTGCAAATTGACGGTATCAAGCGAGAGCTGAAGCGACGTGAATTTTATGAAAAACCCAGCGTTAAAAAACGCCGCAAAGCTGCCGAAGCACTACGGAAACTTCGTAAGTTTAACCGGATGAAAAATCGAGGTTAAACAAAAATGTCCTGGTCAAAAGCCAGGACATTTTTGTTTGAAAATATACCATTCACCAAAAATCAGTCGAACTACTCCCTCATCTCGAACTTTTTCTGCAGTACCTCACAGTTCAGCGCAGGTTAGCTCATAATACAATTGAGGCATACCGCTCTGATCTCCAGTTCTTTTTATCCGTTCTTGCCAAACAACATGTTAGCACCTGTACTGCGGTAAAAAAAAAGGATATCCAGCTTTTCTTTACACATTGCCATAGTAAAAAACACAGTCCACGTTCCAGTGCACGACGACTTGCAGCACTCCGCGCTTTTTTTTCCTATCTAGTGGCACAAGGAATTATTGTAGAAAACCCTCTCATTGAGCTCGATTCACCAAAACTCGGACGTAACCTGCCCAAGGCTTTGCACTTAGAGGAAATTGATCTACTGCTCACCCGTCCACCTCTGTCAACTCCTCTCAACCTACGCAACTGGACCATGATCCACCTTCTATATGCAACAGGGGTCAGGGTGACAGAACTGGTTTCTATTCCCTTAAAAGGGTGCAACCTGACCACTTGTCATTTGCGAATACTTGGCAAGGGCAACAAAGAAAGGATAATCCCTTTTGATACAAAAACAGCTCTTTGTATACAGGAATATATGGAACGTGCTCGTCCAGCAATGGTAAAAAACCGTACCAATAATATGCTCTTCCTCTCCAATCGAGGCAAGGCAATGACAAGAAACAGATTTTGGCAAATTCTTCGTGAAACGGCCAGAGCAAACGGAATTAAAAAAGATATCAGCCCGCACTTGCTTCGCCATTCATTTGCAACCCACCTGCTTAGCGGAGGGGCAGACCTTCGGTCTGTGCAAATGATGCTTGGTCATGCAGATATTGTGTCCACCCAAATTTACACCCATATTGATACAGACAGATTAAAATCAATCCACCAACGTTTTCACCCCCGGGGATAGTGGCAAGATGTTGTCAGGACTCTGCTTTTTTACACTAATCAATGGGCCGGGGAGATCCTGACGGGCAAGATGTACTTCCAGGTTTTTGCACCCTACAAAAGCTTTTTCAGCTGCAGAGAGTACCAAATCAGGGTGATTATTAGTCTCACTAATATGGGCCAGCACCAGATTTTGTAGAACTCCTTGAGCTAAACACGAAGCAAACTGCACGGCTTCACCATTGGCAAGATGACCGTTTTTTGACTGAATACGCTGCTTGAGTGACATTGGGTAAGGCCCGTCTCTCAACATCTGCGGGTCATGATTGGCCTCTAGGATCAACGTACTGCAAGATCGAAGGTGATGGTTGATAAGTCTGGTTATCTGTCCGGTATCCGTACAGTAGCCAATGCAGAACATGTCCTTGCGGATAACAAACCCCACCGGGTCAGCCGCATCGTGGACTATGGAAAAAGGGTGAACCTGTAGTTCGTTGACAATAACTAATTCACCGGTTGTAAATGATCGCAACGTAGTCAACTTGCCAAGTTTACGTTGCGCGGCCTGATAGGTATCATTATTTATGAAAACAGGCAGCCCATAACGCCTTGACAACACGCCGACTCCGGCAATGTGGTCATGGTGTTCATGGGTGACAAATATGGCTGTCAATCCCTCCGCGCTTCTGCCTATTGCAGCCAGTCTGCGCTCTATCTCCTTACCCGAAAATCCTGCATCGATAAGAATCCGGGTAGAACCGGACTCAATATAAGTACAGTTTCCCTTACTGCCACTGCCAAGGACACAGACCTTCATTATACGCCTCTGTCATCATTAGCGAATACCTGTGTGGCCAAAACCACCATCATCTCGCTGTGTTTTATCCAACTCGGCGACAACTTCCAAATTGGCCTGACAAACCGGCGCTAAAACGAGCTGTGCGATTCGGTCGCCACGATTAATGGTAAACGGTTTATTAGACAAATTCACAAGCGCTACCTTGATCTCTCCCCTATAATCGGCATCAATAGTTCCAGGAGCATTGATGACTGTAATACCAAACTTTATTGCAAGCCCTGAACGCGGCCGAACCTGTATTTCATATCCAGCAGGAATGGCCACCGAAAATCCAGTCGGTACCAAAATCCTTGCCCCTGGCTCCAGTATCAACGGTTCGATCACAGCTGCAGCAACATCCATTCCTGATGCCTGCACAGTTTCGTATGCTGGTGGTGATAAATCCTTATCTTTTTCGGAATCGATCCACGAAAAACAAACCCGTACCTTTTCCATCATTCTCTTTCACTGTAGTAATATGTGGAACAAAAGAGCCGGTTTCCAACTCACTGGAAACCGGCTCTTGACCTTATATATGTACTAATACGACTTATTCTTCGCCTTCTGCAAGAGCAGCCTTACGGCTCAGTCGAATCCGTCCACGACCATCTATCTCAATGACCTTAACCCTGACGACATCCCCTTCTTTAAGAACATCGGTTACTTTATTCACCCGGCTATTCATAAGCTCTGAGATGTGGACCATACCATCTGTTCCTGGAAGAATTTGGACAAATGCCCCGAAATCTTTGATGGTTTTCACTTCACCCTCATAGATTGCGCCCACCTCAGGTACGGCGGTAATCTCCTCAATCCGTCTCACAAGAGCCTTAGAAGATTCACTGCTGTTACTGAAGATCTTAACGGTTCCATCATCTTCAACATCAATCTTCGAATCAAACTCTGCGGTCATTTCCCTGATAATTTTCCCACCAGGTCCAATGATATCACGAATTTTGTCAGGATTAATCTTGATGCTCACATATTTCGGAGCATGCTCGGCAACGCCATCACGTGGTGCCTCTATGGCCTCAACCATTTTACCAAGAATATGAATTCTGCCATTCTTAGCCTGCTCAAGGGCCTTGCCCATGATTTCCCGGTCAACACCATCGATTTTGATATCCATCTGGAGACTGGTTATTCCCTTTTCGGTTCCGACAACTTTAAAATCCATGTCACCGAGGTGATCTTCATCACCAAGAATATCAGTCAGGACAACGACATTATCCCCTTCCTTAATCAATCCCATAGCAACACCAGAGACAGGTGCCTTCACAGGAACACCAGCATCCATCAAAGCAAGACTTGCACCGCACACGGTTGCCATGGACGA
>JAUVLX010000066.1 GCA_030600525.1 Desulfobulbus sp.
AAGCGACTGTTGGATTTTCCTTGTCTTTTGGGGAAATGTTTTTGGTGAGCTGATCGAACGTGTTTTTCATACTTACACATGATACAAGATCAAGAACTCGAACGTACGCTTTATTTTACCTTCACTTTTGGAGAAGTTACAAAAATAGCTTTTTGGGCCTGAGGCTGCAGGCTTCTTGGTTGCATTGTGTGTGCGGTTTAGTCTTTCAAATGAAATCTACGCTCTCATTTTGACGGCTATAATAACAACCCCATAATTACGTTCCTCCCTCCTCCGAATTGCGCCACCAGACTCAGGTATTATACTCTCCATTTTTTGCGCCATATACGGGACACAAAGAAAGGTAAACAGCTCGCCCACATTCATTTTGCCCAGACGTGCCCGCACGTCATCAAAACCCCATCAGCAGTCTTTCCTGTAATCCATATCTATCCGCACACGTTTTCTCATATTTTTTTTGCCAGTTATGAGTATATTGAATGGATGGACTTTCTGTATGAAATCAGTTAAGTCACCCTTTTAAACAGTAAGATGGTTACAACCTCACCTCTCCTGTACTGATATTTGAGATTATGAACGATATTGACCTTCATCATTATAAAGAAGTCCTTCTCCAACGAAAAAAAGATATCCTTGACATGCAACAATCTTCCAAGGATTCTACTCGGCCAGTTGACCTGGATCAATCCAGTGTCGGTAGACTGTCGAGAATGGATGCGATGCAGTCGCAAGCCATGGCGTTGGAAAACAATCGTCGCCGTGAAATTGAACTCACCCGCATAGATGCTGCCTTCGATCGGATTGAGGAAGGTGAATACGGTTACTGTGCTGCCTGCGATGAAGAAATTAACCAACGTCGCTTAAGCGTTGATCCGGCAAACCCCTTTTGTGTGGGCTGTGCTTCCAAAATGTAAAATACGCGTAACTATTCAGCAGCACCCAACAGAGTCTCTGCTTACCTCTGCGCACAATCAGGCAGGGAAACATAGCCTGCTGACTATAGTTATCCAGCCTGCTTGTACGCATCTGGAGCACTGCTGAGCAGTTACAGATCGAGGCTAAGGAGAGGTTATTTGTTATTCGCTTCTAAGTAACAAATAAGGATCTGCAAACTTCACGTTCCTGCCTGATAATGCCAGAGCCCCTACGCAATTTTTTACGCCATCATCGAGCCAATTTGTGCTGTTGATATCTGCGTGCCGCCCGGAGTAGCCCTTCTGCCCAGAGCGGTGTTCCTGGAGCAAGTACATGGGTATACATAGCCAGTACATTGTTCTTCTTTAACCCATCCCTCCCGTTGATAAAGCCAGTACCCCTTCCCATTTTCAATACCAGATCATCATCAGTACCATCCCATTGCTCTACGGTGGAATACCTGAACTCATGACCTTTAATCTCCGTACCAACAGGATAAAAGCTATTTTCGCCTTCAACGCTAAATGCTGAGTACCCATGGGCCTGCGGCTTGGTAGACAACCCGAAATCAACAGGAAAGACACCAGTTAAGGGATACGTTTGTCCTTCCATACGGATAGAACGTCCTAAATAAATAAGACCACCACACTCGGCATAAAGAGGCAATCCAGCCTCTGCTGCCTTACGAATGGCTTCACGAAAAGATGTATTTTCCGCTAACTGCCGGGCACTGGTCTCGGGAAACCCACCGCCAATATACAAGCCGTCGAGGTTGTCCGGTAGATCTTTGCTGGAGATGGCATCGATGGTTACCAACTGAGCCCCCTGATCCTTCAACATCTCAAGGTTCTCCTCATAATAAAACTGAAAGGCTATGTCCCGTAACACCCCAATGACGACGTCCTTTTTGGTACTTACACCTGATGATAAATCTGCCACAGCAGTCACCGGCATCCGGTGCATGGCTGCGGTGACTGCCTCAATATCAAAGTGGGAACGTACAAGATCAGCCAACGTGCAAACAGCCCCCTCTGCATTCTCATATTCCTGAAGCGGTGTCACTCCCAGATGGCGCATGGGAAAGACGTTTTGCTTCAACCTAGGCATAACACCCAGCACAGACAGGGGGGTATATTTTTCAATGGTTTGCCGAATGATAGTTTCATGGCGTGCGGTAGCAATTTGATTAAGAATGACCCCTGCAAAGCGAACATTATCATCAAAAGCGCAACAGCCAAGTACCAAGGCTCCGATGGTTCGTGTGGCTTTAGAACAGTTCACCACCAACAGCACCGGTTGATCCAGCTGTTTGGCAAGGGTTGCGGTAGAAAACTCTCCCTCTGCATTGACCCCGTCATAGAGGCCTCGATTGCCTTCGATGATTGCATAGTCACTCTGCCCCAAATGAGCATGGAAGCTATGCTGAACACTCTCGGCAGACATGAGATAGGGATCCAGATTATAACACGGGGTCTTAGCTGCTGCTGTCAGCCAGCCAGCATCAATGTAATCAGGTCCTTTTTTAAACGGAGCCACAATGGCTCCCTGATCAAGCAAGGCACGGGTAAGGCCAACACTGACCATTGATTTCCCGGAGCCACCGCTTAACCCGGCAACAACAAGACTCTTTACTTCACGGTATTTGGCAATGGCAGAAGATCGCATAACTAGACATGTGGTAATGGTAAAATTAAACTGAAAAAATCATGATACAGGATAAGAATATACGCCATCAATAAATATAAACATCATGGCAACGATATATCCTTGGCGTCGTGGGATTGTTGACCGACATCATTCCAGGCGAGGCGATACAAATCGTTAAGTTGATTCTCCAGCATTTGACGATACTCTTCAACCCGCTCCCCGTTAATATCTGCGGGAATACTTAAAGGCTCTCCATATCGTACAAAAATTGTCGAAAAAGGAAGAGGGACCACTGTTCGGTCCCAGCTTTTAAAAGCAAAGTAACGACTGGCTGCCCAGACAATGGGCAGGATTGGAGCCCCGGACTTACTCGCCACCAGAATACAACCTGCCTGAGCCTGTCTTGCAGGTCCCTGTGAGCCATCGGCAACAATAGCTGCATTATGACCACGCTGCACCTCTGTTATTAGAGCACGCAACGCCCTTATTCCAAACCGGTTAGATGACCCTCGTACAGGAATATGTCCCATGAGTCTGGCTACTTGAGCAATATATTCACCATCGCGACTTGCACTCACCATGGCGGCAGAGGGAAATTTCCTAAGATAATAGAACAGATAAGCGAAGGAATAATGCCAGAACACTGCCACGGCAGCTCGTGCTGAAGCACACTTTTCAAGGTGCTCAGCCCCAGTAACACGCACTCTGCAGGTTCCGAACCACACCCTGGTCAAACCTACAAAAATCCAGGGTACTACACGTACTGATACACGGTACCAAAAATCAGCCAACTTCAATCTCCAGCATCTTCAAACTATTAATCTGATCTCGATAGGCTGCAGCCGCCTCAAATTCGAGTTTTTCTGCAGCCTCAAGCATTTTCTTTTCCAACTGAACGATCTCTGCCTGCAGGTCGTCTACTGTATGATACACGGTGGTAGGCTCACGGGTAACGAACTGGCCACCTGTTGTAGCCTCTGGATCTTCCTCCCACCCGGATGCTTTCAGGTGCTCTACAATGGAATCCTTAATACCAGAAATGATGGTTGTCGGTACTATGCCATGCGCTTTATTGTATATATCTTGGATGGATCTGCGCCTGTTAGTTTCGTCAATGGTATACTTCATGGATCGAGTCACTTTATCAGCATAAAGAATGACCGTTCCTTCGGCGTTTCGGGCCGCACGTCCGCAGGTCTGCACCAATGAACGTTCGGAGCGCAGAAACCCTTCCTTATCAGCATCAAGAATAGCAACCAATGAGACCTCGGGGATATCAAGGCCTTCGCGAAGCAAGTTGATCCCAATAAGTACATCATACTCCCTGTTGCGCAGAGCCTTTATTAACTCAACCCGCTCTAGGGTTTTGATATCAGAGTGTAAATACCTTACCTTGACCCCCAAGTCATCGTAATATTCGGTCAAATCTTCAGACATTTTTTTGGTCAAGGTGGTCACCAGTACCGCCTCATTACGACTGCTGCGCAATCGAATTTCTTCCAACAGGTCATCGACCTGGGTCGAGGCCGGACGCACTTCAATAAAGGGATCAAGCAACCCTGTTGGTCGAATCAGTTGTTCGACAATCCTCTCCTGGCCGTGCTCCAGTTCATAGTCGCCCGGTGTCGCCGATACATAGACCACCTGATGGACCCGTTTCTCAAACTCATTAAACTGCAAGGGCCGATTGTCAAGTGCCGAGGGCAATCGAAAGCCGAAGTTGACCAGGGTCTGTTTCCTTGCCCTGTCACCATTATACATGCCGCGAACCTGCGGCACTGCGATATGGGACTCATCAATGATCATGAGATAATCGTCCGGAAAGTAATCCAGGAGATTCGGAGGAGGGGCTCCAGAAGCGTTACCGGTCAAATGACGACTATAATTTTCGATTCCATTGCAATAGCCAAGCTCGGCAATCATTTCCAGGTCAAACATGGTCCGCTGTTCCAGCCGTTGCGCTTCCACCAGTTGATTGTCATGGTGCAATTCCTCCAAACGCAGCCGCAGTTCATCCTTAATGGACCGCATGGCAGTGATCAGATTATCCTGGCTGGTGACAAAGTGGCTTCCTGGAAAAACAGTCATTTCATGAACATCTTCCACCACCACCCCGCGCAAGGGATCGATAATGGAGATAGCATCAATGGTATCTCCAAAAAATTCCACTCTGACTGCAAAACTATCCTCGTGCACGGGAAAGATATCAATAACATCGCCCCGCACTCTGAAGGTACCACGATGGAACGAGATGTCATTACGCTCATAAAGCATAAAAACCAGCCGCCGTTGTACCTCCTCCATAGGGTAGTCTTCGCCCACCTCAAGAAAAAGGTGCATATTCTTGTACTCATCCGGCGAACCAAGACCATAAATACAGGACACAGAGGCCACAATCAATACATCACGCCGAGTCAACAGCGACCGGGTGGCAGAGTGGCGCATCTTATCAATGGCATCATTTATAGCCGAATCTTTCTCTATATAGGTATCTGAGGCAGGGATATAGGCTTCCGGCTGATAGTAATCATAGTAGGAAACAAAATATTCCACCGCATTATTGGGGAAAAGATCACGGAATTCGGAAAAAAGCTGGGCAGCAAGGGTTTTGTTGGGGGCAAGTATCAGTGCTGGCCGCTGGATGGCATTAACAACCTGTGCCATGGTAAAAGTTTTACCAGAGCCGGTAACTCCGAGCAGGACCTGGTCCCGGACGCCGTCGTTAATGCCAGCAACCAGTTTTTCAATAGCTGCTGGCTGGTCACCCGAAGGGGTAAAGTCGGTAACAAGCTGAAAGGGTGTATCAGTATTGTAATGCTGACTACTCACGGTGTCCGTTCCCTTATGCTTTAGTGCAAAAAAACAAAGGTAGAAAGATACAAGCTATTTCTAAGAAAGGCAACCACAAGGATCAATGTCAAAATTCCATATCAAAACTGTACACACCTTCTTCATTTTTGCTCGAGACCTTTAACCCTGAGTTGTTAAAAACATTCTGCATCCGCTTATTATCAAGCAGGACCTCGGCTGTAAAACCAGCGATACCATTTCGTTTTGCAATTTTGATAAGGTGCTGAAAGAAAAATGTACCTAACCCTTTGTTCTGCCAGCTATCACGGACAATAAAGGCCACCTCGGCCATATTAGTTTTTTCATTAAGGTAATACCTGCCGACAGAAACAATCTGATCACCACTTGCCTCGGGAATGGTACCAACAACACACACATCACGACGGTGGTCAATATAGACAAAATCCTGGATATGACGATGGGTAAACCGCTGGTTGCTCATAAACCGATAATAAATGGTCTCCTGGGAAAGGTTGTAGACCAGATCACGCATATGGGGCTCATCTGTGGGCCTGATGGAGCGAATGGAGACATTGTTACCGTCGGGCATCAGGTACGCCGCCATCATAGCCTCTTCGCCAGGCACGAAAAAACGGCTACCAAAACGGGCCAAATCGGGCCTGAGGTATTTAGCTTCAACCGCTTCTTTAAACAGCTGTTCCCGGTAATCGGGATGAGCAATGGAAATCAATGCCATAACCCTTTCCTGAATCGATTTACCATGAAGATAGGCAACACCATATTCGGTTGCGATATAGTGAACTGTACCGCGGGTTACAGTTACCCCTGATCCAGGCCGGAGAGTAGTTACTATTCTCGACCTTGTTCCAAATTCATCAAGAGAAGGCAGACAGATAATGGCCCGGCCCCGCTCAGATTTGGCTGCTCCACGGTTAAAATCAATCTGACCACCAATACCGGAATAAAAACTCCCGCCTACGGAATCGGAGCAGACCTGACCTGTCAGATCAACCTCCAGAGCCATATTGACCGCCACCATCCGTTTTTGTTTACCAATCACCGCAGGGTCATTTATATATTCGGTCGGTCGAAAGCTGAACAGATTATTGTCATGGATAAAATCATAGAGTTTCTTGGTCCCCATACAGAAACTGGCCGTAATTTTTCCTTTATCGATTGTCTTCCTTGCCCCTGTAACAGCACCAGATTCGATGAGTGGGATGATAGTATCTGAAATCATCTCGGTATGAAACCCGATATCCTTACGTTCATGGAGGAATTCCATGACCACCTGTGGAATCCGCCCGTACCCAGGTACTCGCCCAAGACCAAGCTCAATGGTGGAACCGTTGGGAATCAGAGCCGCCACTTCCCTGGCTATTTTTCTACTGATTTCATTGGGCGGGTCTATCTCGCGCTCAAGAATAGGGTGGTCCACAGGCACCAGTATATCAATATCATAGACATCAACCAAGGTGTCGCCATGGGTCCATGGCATATTCGGGTTCACTTCTGCAATCACAAGTGAGGCATTATCGGCAGCACTGCGAACGATGTCCACCGATATCCCCAAACTCACTTTGCCAGTCTTATCAGGTGGTGTTACCTGGATCATAGCAATATCTATGGGCATTATTCCGGTATTAAGCAAATTAGGAATATCAGACATTAAAATAGGGGTATAATCACCGAACCCCTCTTGAATAACGTCGCGGACATTAGAGCTGATAAAAAAGGCATTAATGGCAAAACACTCAGCCATTTTTTTCTCAGCATAAGGGGCATTCCCCTTTGTGATGAGCTGAATAATCTCCACATTGGTCAGTTGCCCTGCCCGCCTGGTCATAGCGGTAATAAGCATCTGCGGCGCACCGCATCCAGTCCCGATAAAGACCCTCTGTCCTGATCGCAAATGAGCCAGAGCCTTAGTTGGAGTCGCGATCATATCGCTGTATTTTTCCTGCCAGTCGTTATCGTATTCCATGGTATTCCTGGGGTTAAAAGAGAGAAATCTCCGTATTCTAGCCCTAATTGCTCATCCTAATTAGGGTTACCAGCTTGTCTTTGGATGCAATGGTACAGAAGTCGCAAAACTCATTCTGGCATCTGCAACAACGGGTTCGTTACCGAGTTCCCCGACAATGAGCGGATTGATGTCGATTTCATTTATCTGCGGAAAATCTGTAGCCAGCTGACTTATTCGCTGCAAGCAAACGGCAATGGCATTAAGGTCCATTTCCTTGACACCTCGCTTACCTTTTAACATTTCATACGAACGAGTGGCTTTAAGCATCTGCACCGCTTCTTCTTCGGTAATAGGTGCAAGGTGAAAAGCTACGTCTTTCATCATTTCCACAAAAATACCACCAAGACCAAACATGAGCATGGGGCCAAACTGAGGATCACGGGTCATACCGATAATCACCTCCATTCCGCTCTCAGCCATTTTTTCCACATAGATACCTTCAATATGCGCTTCCGGGGCATGTTTTCCAATCCGTAACATCATCAATTCAAAGGCATCTGCAACGGCCTGGCTGGAGCCGACATTCAACCGCACGCCACCCATATCAGTTTTATGGACAATGTTGGGGGAAACAATTTTCATTGCAACTGGAAAGCCGATAAATTTTGCAATTTCAACAGCCTGTTCAGGGCTAACAGTTAACCGACCTTCAAGGGTATAAAAACCGTAGGCCTTCAGAATATCTTTGGACTTTATTTCACCCAGATGCAACCTGCCGGTTCGCTGCCTTCTGGTAATAATCCTTTCAACCCGGCGTCGGTTGACCGGAAACCGCACCACATGGCGAGCAGGGCGATTTCTCCATGCACCATAGTTATACATTGTCCTCAATGCAGCCACAGCCCTTTCCGGGGTATCATAAAACGGGAGCCTTCCTGCTGCCAGTTCCTTCCTGCTGGGCATCATCGCGTCACCGCCAAGAAAGGAGGCCAGCACTGGCTTGCGGAAATCCTGAGTGGCGGCAATAATTCGTGCAGTATCTTTAGGATGTTTCAAGTACTGTGGAGCAAGTATAAAAAGAATAGCATCTACATTTTTATCTTTTTGCGCCTCTGCTAACAGGTTGGCATAATCTTCAGGCTCGGCATCCCCTGAAACATCAATGGGATTATTCACCTTCCCTGCAGCAGGAATAATATGTTGAATGGTCGTTTTCAGACTACTGCTGATTGTACTGACTTGAAGTCCTTCCTTCTCCACCGCATCTGCGGCTATGGTTCCCGGCCCCCCAGCATTAGTTATGATAAAAACACGGTTACCTTTTGGGCAGGGCTGCATGGCCAAAGCTGAAGAATAATCAAATAACGCCTCAAACGAGTCTGCACGACAAATACCGGCACGTTTAAAGGCTGCCCCATAAGCCGTGTCTTTTCCACTGACCACACCAGTATGAATGGCTGCAGCCCTTTTCCCAGCAGCTGTTGTCCCTGCTTTCAGGATCACCACTGGTTTTTTGGCACTTGCCGCTTCTGCGGCCTTTACAAAACCATCTCCATCACTGATATCCTCCAAATAACCGACAATAACCTTTGTCTGTTCATCTTCGGTCAATGCTTCCAGCACTTCCACTTCGGTTATATCGGCCTTGTTCCCAATGGATATTGATTTTGAGACCCCTAACTCCCAGCTCTCCGCAAGGTCCATCATGGCAGTACACAACGCACCTGACTGGGAAAAGATAGCCACGCTTCCAGGTTTAGGCCCCCGCTTGGAAAAAGACGCATTGAGCTTATTTTCGGTATTGATCATGCCCAGACAGTTCGGCCCCAAGAGGCGAACATGACCCCGCTGACAAATCTGTACCAGTTCCTGTTCCAGCTCCCTGCCCTTGGCGCCACTTTCCTTAAAACCGGATGCAACCACGACCACGGCAGTCACCTTCTTGTATACAGCCGATCTTGCCGAATCTGGGACCTGTTCAGCAGGAACAGCAATGACAGCCATGTCAATACTCTCAGGGTAATCGTTAATTTCTGGATACACCTTGAGCCCCAACAACTCGCCCCCAGCTTGATTAACCGGGATAATTGGACCCTCAAATCCGCCGTTGACAATATTGCTCAACACCTCATACCCTACCTTTCCGGCAGTTTTAGATGCTCCAATAACGGCAATTGACTGAGGATAGAATAGTCTTTCCACGACAGACCTCTTTTAGAGTTTAGGGACATGAACGGTGAAACCGGCTGCTTCTATAGCCTTGTGCACGGCACGGATGTTATAAGTGTTTATACGAAGATAAATCATTGGCGGTTCCTGCTCGGTCCCTTTAGATCTGATAAGACGGGTAAAGACGACATGGGCTTCTTCCATCACCATGACTATTTTACTTAACGCCTCTGTGTCTCCATTATCTTCTATAGACACTAGTGCAGACCCCTTCTCTCCTAGACCAAAAAGAAAACGATAGGCCTTCATTAAATCCATCGCCGAAAAAATTCCTACCACCTGGCGACTGTCGTTGAGCACAGGAAGTGCTCCGATATTCTCTGATTGAAGAAGCAGCAAAGCTCGGTCAAGGGTTGACAGACGGTTCAGCGAGAGACAGTCTTCGGACATGACCACCGAAACCAGTGTATTCTTAACCTTTTGTTCAACATTCTGGCGTTCTTTGCTTCGCGCGACAGTAGACAGGGTTGCAGAACGAAGATCCCGGTCAGTAAGCATGCCTAACAAAACGTTATTGTCGTCAACCACTGGGATATGGCGAAATTTATGGGTATTGAGAATCTCGATCGCCTCGGAAACCGTTTGCTCAGGCCCGATGGTCATGGGAGATGGTGTCATATAATAATGGACAAACATGGTATTATACTCCTGTAATCCTTTACAAACCTAGGTTATTTTCCTGCCGATATCTGACAATTCCCTGAAGAAATAAAGCGGTACAACTCCCTAATCTCTCTATATTGTAGCCACCTTCCAGCAAAGATAGCAATCTCCCCTGGGTAAAATTGTGGGCTAACTCTGCTACAAACATTCCCAATTCCGTGTATATCTCGGTTGAAAAAGCAAGACCGGACATATCATCGTCAACATGAGCATCAAATCCTGCGCCGACAACAAGGGCCTCTGGTTGAAAACGTTCAATAAAAGAGACAATAGGGGCAAAGGTCTCCCTCACCTGCTCATCTCCAGCTCCGGGCAGCAGCGGTAAATTGAGTAAGGTTCCCTTCCCCGGTCCAAGCCCAGTCTCTTCCGGCCATCCTGTTCCTGGATAACTAAAACTGGGATGTTCATGGATAGAAATATATGCAGCATCTGGATCTTCTTCAAAAGCAGTCTGGATGCCGTTACCGTGATGGGCATCAAAGTCAATAATACATATCCGCTTACGGTGATATTGCTCCTGCCAGTAGCGGGCAGCAATGACACAGTTGTTGAAAAAACAAAATCCAAAAGGCATATTGGGTTCTGCATGGTGACCGGGAGGCCTGCTCAATCCGAAAACGACTGTATCCCTGTCTGCCTCAACCGTGTCTACCCCAACAAGTCCAGCTCCAGCAGAAAGGGTTGCAATGTCATAGGATTCATACCCCACCTGATTATCAGGATGGTCGATATAGGTTTTACCCCTTAACACAGCCTCCTCAAAACGAAACAACCAATCTTCGGTATGAAAGACGAGTAATTGTGAACGTGTAGCAGACTTGGCCGATACCCTACTTAAAAGAGGACGTAAAGGACTCTCCTGTAGGGCATCTTCGATGACCTGTAACCTTTCAGGTATTTCAGGGTGTTCCCCACCGCCGGTATCATGCTTACTGTAAGCTGGGTCACTAATAATAGTGACAGAAATGTCATTTCCCATATGGTTAATTGTTTGTTAATATCCTAAATCATTTTACTTGAAGAAAACAAGATGAGACTTTTGCTTAAAATTATATTATTACCGCAACCTCTGCAAAGTACAAATGATTCTTTGAACACTCGATTGAAATGACACAGAAAAAAATACGCGTTCACCTTTTTAAGTCCACCCTTTGCCCCAGGTGTCGTCACACTGAAAAGCTCCTTAACCAAATTGCTGACCAACGAACAGACCTGGAAATTTACCTGGTTGATGTTGTGCGTCATCCCCTGTTGAGTTTACAAAACAGAGTTTTCATGATCCCGACCCTTATCATGGACAACAATGAACGGTTGTCTGGCCTTTTCATTACCGAGAAACAACTTCGTTCCTTCCTGCCAGAAAGCACATAATATGTCAAAAACAATAAAGACTTTCGTTTCTACTGTTTTAACTCGGCAGCCCTCTCTGGCGGAAACATGCGGTCTATCATCGATCGTTTGTTTACCGGCTGGTTTAACAATACATTAAGGTTGTCCTTGGCAGTATAGTTCCGGTCCCACAATTCTATTGCCTTTTCATAACATTTTTTCGATGTTTCCAGGTTTCCCTTGTATCGCTCAATCACGCCGAGGTTTGTATAGGTAACCGACAGTCTGCGTTTAGTTTCCAGCTGGGCCAACATAATGTCATCCACTCTTTTCTGGATTACATTTTCCACATTAACATCCTCTAACGCAGGGTCACCGAGGGTAAAAGTCGGACGCACCCGCTGCTCGACTTCATCACGAGTCAGCTTGCCCATATCACTTAGCCATTGTTCATACAGCCCTATGGCCTGGCGGGTGTAGGTTTCGGCAATATCAAGCGTTTCAAGCATGGTAATACGATTGACTTTCACCTCGTTCAACAGATCGGTCTCCAACTTGACCAAATGGACGGAAGCCTTGTTATTGAGAACCACACCTCGTTCAAAAGAATGCTCATATCCTTCAGTGTTCCGGTAAATAAGGTCCATGGCCTTTAAAATGCTTAAAGCCATTCCATACTGGTCACTTTCAATCCCTTTTTCATACTGCAGCAGCAGTTCATTGGCCTCCCTTACCCGTGGATCTGCTGCGCTGTTTATCCGTCCGTAATAAAAGACAGCGTACACAAGTATAAAGATCACAATGAGCAGGGTACTCAACAAGACCTTAACAATGCCTGATTGTCGCTGAAAAGCAGTAAATAATTTCATTTATCAAAAAAAAAAGCCTCTACTGCAATATATGCAGTAGAGGCGAATAGAAGTTATCTCATATGTGAATTTATTTCACACCGTGAACTGTTTCTGCAAGATGCTTCTGTACCTCTAGAGGAGGAGGATCAGTCATCAAAGAAGCAACTATATTAGCCGCTACAGCCAGAGGACCCGCAATCCAGGCATAATACCATGGATTAAGCCAGTAGTTCATGAAGTCTTTTCCCGGTAGGCTAACGCCATACTTGCCAGCGATAAAGTAAACAATAACAACCAAAGAAATAAAAGTTCCTGTACTCAAACTGGCAATGCCGCCAGCCCTGTTGGAACGGCTCCACCAAATACCGACAAGAAACAGTGGGAACATGGTACAGCCAGCAAGTGAAAAGGCTACAGCAACGAGCTGGGCAATGAGACCAAGTTTGAGCAATGATACACCTGCAACTCCGATAGCCATGACTATCGTTGCAAGCTTTACCATTCGCATCTGCTGCTCACCTGTTGCCTGAGGGTTAAAAACACCAAAGTATATATCATGCGAAAACGCTGAAGACCCTGCTACAAGGAGTCCAGACACCGTTGAAAACGCTGCAGCTACTGCTCCTGCAGCAAGAAAACCGACTATCAACGGATGTACTGAACCGAGTTGGGCCGTATAGACAACAATGGCATCCTTTGCAAGGGCACCGACTTCAGGGTTGGAAGACAAAATCTTACCAAATGCTGAATAAAGCGGTGCGGTCCAGTAAAGAATACAGATAAAAAACAAGCCCCAGGTGACAGACCAGC
>JAUVLX010000079.1 GCA_030600525.1 Desulfobulbus sp.
TGGGCTAACACATCAAGTGTTTCAATCTTTTCTGTAACTCTTGACTCTAGTGCATCTAGCTTTAGTAGATTTTCTTCCGCAGAAGCCATCTTCTCTTTATATGAAGAAATGGTAACTTCGTACTTTTCACTGCAGTCTTTAATTTTTTCTAAATATTCACCAGAACAATCATGTAATTTTTGTATCTCATTTAAGTATGTTTGTGATTTGTTTCTTGTCTCTTCTATTCTGTTTCTGTATTCTGATGCTTTTTTTGAGTGTTGTTTAGCTTCTTTTTCGATTTCAGGGGTTCTGTTGTTTAATTTTTTTTCTATTTCTGTGAGTTTTCCCCAAATTTTTTTTCTTTCTTCTTCGAGATATTCTAAATCAGACATTTTTTCCTGTTTATGTTGAAAAAATATTTTAATATATAATGCAATAATTTAGTTGTTTTTGCAAAAGGGGTCAGACCTATTTATTCAGGTCAACCAATTCCCACTGTATCTTCTTTTTTTCAGCTCACCGAACTCTTTCAGCTTTTGGTAAAATGATATGGACTTCTTCTCACCCTTCGACTGTTTCAAATAGGTGGTACGAAACAATTCACCCAAAGGCTGTGCTACATTGTGCCGCACGAATTGTGTCCGTGAATTCAGACAGTTAAGACTGTACCACCAGCTACCTGTAATTTCAAATTTATATCAAATTGCCCCTCAAACGCAGCTGTTTTTTTGGCCTCGCATAGCGCCTTCGGGGCAGACCACGTTTGTTCGAAACCAGAAGTCGAATTGTTCTACCTGCCAGGCAGTTCTGTACCGCGACTCATGATCTCGAGATAGCCCGCGTAGCTGAACAAGCGGTTTCGCTTCTGGGCGGTCAGCTCCTTCACTATACCGAGTTGCTCCATGTGGCCAAGCGCCTTGTTGACAGTTGCCGGGGTGATGCCTGTTTTCTTCACCAGTGAGCCCGAGGTGGCTATGGGGTGTTCCATCAGCGCGCGATGAACCTGCAGGGTCGATGCCGCGGCCCGGCCGAGGCCGCTGATCTTGTCTCGATCCTGATTCGACAGGCCTAGCAGTTGCTGCGCCGTTTCTACCGCTTGGGTGGCGGTAACGGTGACCGCCTCGGCAAAGAAATCGAGCCAAGCTTCCCAGTCGCCAGTCAGGCGGACGTTATTGAGCAGCTCGTAATAATACTGCCGATGTGCCTTGAAATAGAGGCTAAGGTAGAGCATCGGCTCCCGCAACACCTTCTGCTCGCACAAGAGCAGCGTGATAAGCAGACGCCCCAGGCGACCGTTACCATCGAGGAATGGGTGGATGGTCTTGAACTGAATATGGGCTAACGCTGCTTTGAGTAATACAGGGGTCGGTTCCGGCTGGTGATGGAGGAAGAGTTCCAGCTTACTCATGCACTTCAGCATCTCTTCAGCCGGAGGTGGAACAAAGGAAGCATTGCCCGGCCGGGTACCACCGATCCAGTTCTGACTGCCCCGAAACTCACCAGGGGTCTGGTTGCTGCCCCGGCCCTTGGTCAATAGCACGCCGTGGATTTCTCGAAAAAGCCTTAGTGACAGCGGCAGTCCTTCTTTCATCAGGCGTAGACCGTGGTCGAGAGCGGCGACATAGTTGCTGACCTCCCGTACGTCATCCAGTGGGACGCCCGGTTCCTGATCCAGTTCGAACAGTAGCAGGTCCGACAGCGACGACTGGGTTCCCTCGATCATGGAGGAAAGCACTGCTTCCTTGCAGACGTACATGTAGAGGAACCGCGAGGTGTCAGGCAGCAAGGTCGAGACGCTATCCAGTCGTCCAAGCGCCAGCAGCGCCTGATCGAACTTACTGCGCAGCTCCGGCGTCCAGTCGATGGGCGGAATCGGAGGCAGCGAAGAGGGCACGAAGGCCTGGGCCTTCTCACCCACCGTCGAAATAGTCACGTATCTGCCTTGGAGCTCTCTCTTCATCTTGCACGCCTCGAACTTAAAATACGTTTTGTTGTTATTTTAACTTTGCTGTATATCTTAAAATAAAGGTTCGGGGAGGAAAAATCAAGACTCAGTGCATTTCATTCTCTTGGCTGACATTAGCTATGCACAAGCCTGGTAAAGAAGCTCTTCAAATTTATATAAAATTACCCATGAAACTCAGCTGTTTTTTGGGCCTCGAGAGAATGAAGGGACGTGTCACGTTTTTACAGGTATGGGGACAAATCGATATTGATGCCCGGATCATCGATCTGACAGTTACAAAAACAAAGCCCCGGCGTGTTTCTTTCACCATACAGGCTGTTGAGATTCTCGTTCAATCAAGGGCAATTATTTTCCGGGGAAGGCAATTCGCCGGGGAAAGGCGATGGTCTGGCCCTCGATTCTGCTCAGGGCACCTTGAATACTGACACTTTCGTCCAATCTTCCTGAGTCTGCGTTTACCTGGTCTTGAACAAAATAACCAATTATTCATGGTACCCTATAGTTGCACTGCTTTTCGTCATAGAGGCGATTAAGGCTTTTCAGGAAGAGAGGATCTTGGTGAACCAGCGCAACCACCGTGGAGCGATGAAACCAGATAATTTCCACAGGTCCCTGGGCGCGAATGGTCTTATCATTCTTTCCGGTAAGAATATTATAGATCCCCAGTACAGAACCAGGTCCTAAAACATCTTCCGTGCTTTCGTTATCAGTACCATATGTTGTCCCGATTTGCTCAACCGCACCTCGAGCGATCAGGGCCAGCGAGCCCTCTGTTTCTCCCATCTGATAGAGGGTATCCCCATGAGCATAGATGCAGATATCTGTAGAGGCCAGTAAACGGTCCCGCGTTTCCGGGGTGACCTCTACCAGCCAGTTGGCCCTGGAAAGTATTTCTTGCGGTGACGGAACCTCTATCCTGGTGGGGGTAAGATGGAGTTGCTTGAGCCCTGCCTCCACATCATCGAGCATTTTGTCGGCTTCAGCCCTGTCCAGGAGGCCATCGTCCAGCAGTTCCTCGATGGTCGCTCTTTGGCGGTTGAGGAGGGAACGTGATGCTGCCCTGGTTTCCAGAGCGACGATCACCTCGGGAAAGGCCTGGCGCAACTGTTCTATGCGTTCATAGGTAACTCGCTTGTTCGTGAGTACTTCCGCCCGCACCGATGCAGCAAGTTGGGCTGTGGGAGCAAGGCGATCAATCAGCTCCGAATAATCATTCAAGGCATGAATAAACCCTCGAGCAACATCGTAATTCAGAGCCAGACGATCAAAAGAGCCGGAGAGGACAATGTTGTGGATCAAGGGAATCTTTTCCAGCCAACGGACGAACATCGGGATCTCCCATAATTTGTAAAGAGTTGGCCGTGGAGAAATGGTTGGTGCTTCGTCAAGGGCGCGTTCCACCGCATCGAGGAGGATATTGGTGGCAGCCCCTCCAAGTATTCCCAGCTGAAATTGCGACCAGTAATTTTTTCGTTCTGCTTCCAGGAGCCGCCGTTTGAATTCGTAATTAAGTTCCTCTGTGCTGGCTTTAGCCGTTGGTGAAGGAGTGGCCTGATGCGATGTTTTTTGGGGGAAAATGTTTCGACCAATCAGGTCCCAGTCGGCCTCCTGGAAGAATCGATTTTGCTTCAGACTTGGTAAAAGATCGGTCATGTCGCGTTTGATGCGGAGTCGTGCCTGGTCAACGGTGGCCTGTTTTCCCGGAGGGAGTTTATCAAGGCCAAGCCAACCCAATACCAGGGGCATGGTTGTGCCGTTAATTAACAGGGTAAGAACAACGATCCCTGCGGTCATAAACAGGATCTGTTCTCCGAATTCCGTTGGAATGCGTTGGTCCTGAGAGATAATGAGCGCCAAGCTAAGTGCAACTGCCCCACGTAAGCCTCCCCAGATAAGGACCGTTGCCTTTTGGAGAGTAATACCGATACCGATTTGTCGTAAAATGGGAAGAAAGAGCAAGGTAGAGCCGGCGCGGATCAAGAGAATGCCTCCAAAAAACAAGAACAGGGCTTTCCATGCTGCCAGTGAATCCAACTCAACTCGAAGGGCGATAATGAGGCCAACCAAGAGAAAGATGAGGGTGTTGGCCAGATAGGCCATTACCTTCCAGAAGTGATGGAGGAATCCGGCAATTTCCGGTGAAATTCTGGTTCGGCCGACACCTGCAAGCAGAAGTGCCAGGGTGACCACCGCAACGACACCAGAGACATGAAGTACGCTTTCAGCAGTCAGGAATGCCAGATAGGCAACGGTGATGGAAAGGGTGATTTCCACCATGGCATCTTTGTAGATTTTGCCAAGGAACACTATGGCCAGGGTGCCAAAAGATAAACCAACCAGCAGCCCCATACTCACCCCCCAGATGAATTGCCAGCCAATAGTCGGCAAAAGTGACCAGGAGATTTCCTGCTGGCTGTCACTGGTCATGAGGTGATAAAAAAGGGTGAAGAGAACAATGGCAGTGCCGTCGTTGAGCAGTGATTCTCCTTCAAGGATGGTTTCCAGTCGTTTACGGGAGCTCAGCTCCTTGAGCAGGGCGACCACTGCCACTGGATCCGTAGCACTGATCAGGGAACCAAAGAGGAGAGCCGCGGTCCAGCTCCAGTCCCAGGGGAAAAGGAATTTGGCAAGTGCGGCAGTCAGGAGCGTACTGACCACCAGGCCGGGTACCGCCAGGATTGCAATTTGGAGAAAGGTTCGACGAAAGAGATGGACCTCCATGGCAAAAGCTGATTCAAAGATCAAGGTGGGGAGAAAGAGAAACATGATCAGGTGGGGGTCCATACTGGTGACCAGCTGCAGGGTGTGACCAAGGAGTTCCACTTCTCCCGGGATCATTCCTCCCCGTTCTGCTAACCCGAGGCCAAGGCCCAGAAGAAGGAGAGCGATGGTATAGGGCAGAGCAATGTTTTTAAGCGCATAGCGTAGTGCTGCCCCTGTAAATAAGGAGAGAACTACAAAAAGAAGAATGAAAAAACCTGTCTGATGCTGTTCCATAGGTCTCCTTTGTTCATCCCTTGTGGGTACCTCGAATGGTTACGAGAGGAGTGGTGGAGGCGTAGATTCGTTGGTGTCACACCTATTATACACCACAGAATAGAGGGCACTTTGAATAATTAACGCAAAAAGGGGTGAAGTTATTTATTCCGGTCAACCAATTTCCACTGTATCTTTCCTTTTGTCAGCTCACCGAACTCTTTCAGTTTTTTGTGAAATGATATGAACCTCTTCTCACCCTTCGACTGTTTCCAAGAGGTGGCACTAAACAATTCACATAAAGGCTGTGCTACATTGTGTCGTGCAATTTTTATCTGTGAATTCAGACAGTTAAGGTGATGCCGCCAGCTACCTCTATTTTCAAATTTATATCAAATAACCCATGAAACTCAGCTGTTTTTTTGGTCTCGGGAGAATGGCTTTGAGTGATGAGGAGACGGTGTTGCAGATCCAGGAAAATCCATACCTGCAGTATTTCGTTTGATTCCATGAGGACAAAGACGAACAGGCCTTTGCCCCCAGTTTATTTGTGGAAATCCGGAAACGGATGGGATCGGATGTGTTTGTGTCTGTTTTGCAAGAGTAAGCGTCTCACGTATATTGACACAGAGGGGGCTTGGATTGGTGAAGCAATTCTTGGCACAGAAAGTACTCTTTTATGTTGCTTATCGAATAATGGGGTAACCTCTTTTTGCCCAGTCAAAGAGTCCGTTTCGCAAATTGTAAATATGGATAAATCCTTTATCTATCAGTATTTTTGAGGCAACCGCACTTCTGTTACCTGTGGCGCAGTAAATAAAGACATCTTGGTTTTTATATTTTAACAGCTCTGTGTATTTTTGCTGAAGTTCTTGGATCGGGATGAGGATAGAATTCTCAAGGTGCCCAGAGCGGTATTCCCGTTTTGTACGAACATCTAATATGATTGGGGAATTCCTGTTGATAAACGTATTTGCTTCATCTGCCGTTAAGGCTTGGTAATGAAGCTTTGAATACTCAATAACTTGTATCTCGCCGCTAATGCTTCCAACGGTAAATGGGTACAAACCGACTTTTTTCATTTTGAAGTAAGGCGCATTACTCAAGTCAGCAGTAAGCTCCTGGCTTATAGAAAGAGAAGGGATTTCAAGCAATGGTCTCACATCTGCTGGGTGAAATTTTAACTTGATGTAATCACCCCGATAGACGGTAAAGTATAAAGAAGTTCCTTTGTCTGGAACCGTCAGCACCCGAAATCCATTTTGTATCTCCCCGGAAACATCGGACTGCTTACCCGTTGAGGAAAAGCAATTTGCAGTAAAAAAGAAAAATACAAAGATAAAAATACACGTCCTTCTCAAGTGTTGCTTATTTATGATCTTCATCATATTTCTCTAGCTCCTAAGTTTCATTAGCTAAAATTGAGAGCGCCTTTGGGGCAGTTTTCAACACAGTTATAACAGCGCAGGCAATTAATTGAAGGAACCTTGTCACTCTCTGCATTATGAAAATTTCCAGGGTAGGTTGAGATTGGACACAGGCGCTGGCACTTCCTGCACTCAATACAATCATCTGAGACATGTAAACGGAAAGTATTTTTACTCATTACTCCTTGAAATGACCCCATGGGGCAAATGACACACCAGGTTCTTGCTTTATAATAGAGCCCCAATGCAATGGCTAATGTCATGGATACAATCCACATCATCCGAAAAACTCCACCAATGGCTTCAGCATCTCCCCATGCAACGTACAGTCTGTATGTCATAAATCCCATCATCGTCGAAAATACAAACCAACGAAACCACGTTTGCCTAAAAAACAATGGGACGGCATTTTGCAAGCTAATTTTGGATAAGAATCGTTCATGGAATGACCCCATTGGGCAAATCCATCCACAGTATAAGCGTCCTCGTTTGCTCGCTAATGTCATAAAAAACATAATCATCCCGACAATAGTAAAGCCTATAAATGGATAAAAATATCCACCTATAATCACAAGAGGAAGAAACAGTGTCATGGTCAACTGGATGCTTTTTCGGTGTTTTTTTTCTTTATAGGTACTTTTTTTCATAACGATGACATGGTGTTGCTACAAAATAATTCACTTTAGATAGCTGCTGAACTTGAAGAGATTAAATCGTCAAGTTCAGCAGCTAGATAGTATGGTACTTCAACTAGAAAAGTAGTTTTTCAGCTTTTTTTGGGGAAATTTGACTCAAGATTTTTCACTTCAAATTCACCGAATGCGTTGCTTACCGGATACCCCTCGGTGATCCATTTGAGAATTCCACCGTCAAGGTTGTAGACATCTCTATATCCCAACTCTTTCAGGGTAGCTGCAGCAAGTGCTCCTCTTCCTCCTTTCTTACAATACACAACAACTGGCTTGTCATGATCTGTGATGTTTTTGGTAAATACAAATTCTACCAAGCCTCTTGGAGTATCCATTGATTCCTCAGCTTCAATTTTCGCAGCTGACACTTCACCAGATTCTCTGATATCTAAGAGTACAAATTCTTTTTCATCGTCTTCAATCCAACTATTTAATGTTTTGTTATCAATGGTCTCGATGTTTGCTTTGGCTGCAGTAACTTTGTCTTTCACTATTTGGGCTGAATCCAAATGATGAGCCATGCTTATTCCAGCGGTCAACATAAAACAGGTAACAATTGCAATCGTTACTTTCTTCAACATTGTACTTCCTTAGTCTGTATAATTACGGGCGAATGGCCCTTAAATAACCGGCTTTGCCTTTATAAAAGGTGCGGGATGGACCACATTGGTCACCGATTTCCCATGCACCGACATGAGACTGTCCCATGTCATCTGTAAGCCAGTAATTGCCTTCTAGTCGGATCTTGAGATTGCCGTTTTGTTTCAGATCAAAGTCGGAGAATAGCTGAAACAACTCCTGCTTGGTTGGCAGTCTCCAATCATTGTATTGCCCTTGATTGAGAGTGGTCAGATATGCGCTGACCTCCTCTATGTTCTTCAATTTCCTGGATCGGTTAACCTGCCAGAAGTGCTGATGAGCAGTGTCTTGAAAAATTTCTATTGAAATCGTTTTAAGCGTTACAGCTTTGCTCATGCTAGCAGGCGAACAGAATAAGACCATCGCCATTGTCATTACTGCACAGGTAAACTGTTTTGCCATATTACGTGTTATCAAACACATTGGTAGTAATCCCGTATCTGTCTTAAATTATTGAATCGGTATAAGGGCGTACCCTTTAGACTGATAACCGATGAGCGATACGAACGTGTTACCCACGGGCTTGACCACTGAGAGGAGGGAACTATTGTCAATTCTGAATAGGTTGGTAGCAATGGAGCATGCTTCAAGTTGGACTCCCTGCTCACTGAGTTTTTTGAGAAGGGCGGCTCCCTTTTGTAAGCGAAGTTGATCTTCTTCCTCATAAGCCCAGGTCTCCGTGGTAATCAATCGGACTGAACTGCCTCGAAAGGCAATAATAAAGTCTGGATGATACCCTTGTTGAAGCAGGTCGTTATAGGTTTTTTCAATGACGCTGAGATAGAGTTCCAGCTTTTTGGGTTCCCCAAAGTTGATATCAAAAATAGCTTTTGTTGCGGTAACTCCCTGCAATGCACTGCTGTCGTTAGGTTGGGCTGCATAGAGGCGGGAAGCGCCTATTGTGAGAGCGATAAGAATAAATATCGTGGTTGCGAGTTGTTGTGTTTTCGTTTTCATGAACTGTCAAAAAGCCTCTACCGAGCGAACGCTCGCTCTAGTTATAGTTTAAAAAAATACTACGCTGTAATTCCGTAGCAAGTACATTCCCAGAATTCTTCCAGGTACATGGGGAGTGGTTTGTCAACCACCCCATCAATGCGGAGACAAATGAGCCTGATGGCACCACCAAAAATGTTTACCGCAACAATCTCGGGGGTCAGATTACGAACCTCTCCTTTTCTTATGCCTTCAACAATGATAGTTTTCATGAGTGAGAACGGGCGGGAGGTACAAATCGGCCCCTCATTGGATATGAACTCATTGTGCTTGGCATGAAGCATATAATGCATGGCATCCCTATTGTTCTCTGTGGCCTCAAAGAGATATTTGAGAACAGCTTTGCACCTATCATGAGCTGACGGAGTAGCTTCCATGATCAAGTCAATTTCGTCCACCATTGTCGATTCAATTTGTGCTAACAACGCTTTTGCGATCGCCTCTTTGTTCTCAAAGTGATGATATATTGAACCTGTGCTCACGGTTGCCTCTTTTTGAATATCACGAACCGAGGTGTTGAAATATCCACGATCAGTAAAGAGACGTAAAGCAGTGTCTAATATAAGCTCGCGGCGATCTGTAATCTTGTCTGTAACTATCATGATTATTTTTAAAGAGTGCAAAGGGTTGAGGCGAACGATCGTTCTAGTGTGACAGTTTGCTTGTTTTTTGTCAATAATTAAACATGAATTTTCATGTGGTTATCGTCTGGTCATCGCTGTATGGGAAACTTGCAGCTATATCAGTATATTAGAGTGCACTTCGCCTCGAAGAGAAAGGAAGCTGGTCGGAGAGGACAGACAGTCTTTTCTTTTGGAAGGAAGCATGGAACAAACACTCCGCACCAACCTAATCTGCAGAAATCCAGCCTTCTCTATAGAGGGATTATTCTCCTGCCAATAGGTTCAATCCTTGTGAAATTTATCGTCTACTTGTATCCCCTACTCGAAAGATTCTTAGAAAGAGTGCACTTACCTCATCATCACATTTTTTTCACCTTACCAAATGAATGCTATTAATCAGCTCAAGGCAGTCCTTGTTTTCATAGCTATCTTCCATCTCGTTTTTGGTTTTGGCCTGATGTTTTCAATCGATTTTCAAAAAGGCGCCATTGCCAATTATGGTGGCACCCTGGATTGGAACATTACGAATATCTGATTTCATCAGAATAATTGGATCTTTCGCATTTGTTCTTGGCTATCTTGCCTGGATGGCTTCACGCGATCCGATGGCGCATAAAGTAATAATTATTGGTTTTATCGAATTCTTTATCCTTCGAAATATTCACCGCCATCTTTTTGCAGATGAGCTCTATGGGGCACTCAATGTAAGCCAGGCGATGAATGTTATGACCTCTGTGTTTTTTGGAATACAGGCCTTGCTGCTGACGTATCTTTTGTGGCGTATTTCCAGAAAAAAAAAGGAAAATAAAAATGATCACTGTCAATAGCATAGCGTCAGTTAAAGCTTGCTGACGATTCGTGACAATAAAAATAATGCGTGAAGCTTGCTAACACGATATTAAACGCTGACAGCAGCAGCAATGCAGCGAATACTTTTCTGTCAGTTAGTCCCAATCTCTCCTCTTAATTTTGCGAGTAATGCGTCACCTTTCCTTGGGTTTTTTAGGTGATTTGTACGGTTATTTTGTCAGCATAAGGCGTGGGATATCTCATCCTGAATGACAAGCAGCCTCAGCAGGTGTTGCTATTATTTATCATGCTGTTATCCTGCCTCTTTGATGCTAGTTTGTTTGTAAAGTTGGCAAGGTTGCAAAAAGAAAATGGGAGCCCGTTCTTCGCGTCAGGGGGTGCCTGTTACATACACTGTCAACATCTGTCATGAAAACGAATAGCTGGATAGTATCACAAACCACACGTTCATCACATTAGACCACTACATGTCCGTTCGAAGATTCACAGCACTTGGTACTGCCAGTCAGGTACCCAATACTTTACGTAATCAGCACGGTTCCTTCCTTAAATGGGATACAGACGGATTTCTTTTCGATCCTGGAGAAGGGTCGCAGAGACAAATGATTTTTTCAGGAGTCACTGCCACGGATATCACAAAAATATTCATAACCCATTTTCATGGTGACCATTGTCTTGGGTTGGCAAGCATACTTCAACGTCTCTCACTGGATAGAGTTCAGCATACTGTACAAATATATTTTCCTGCCTCTGGAATTGAATTCTTCGAGAATATCAAAGGCGTGGCGAGTTATCATGATGTAGCCTTTATTGAAGCACATCCAATTGAAAGTGATGGGGTTATCTATGAAGATGCAAATTTGCTAATTACAGCGAAGCGCTTAAGCCATACCATTGAGACGTTCGGCTATAGGATAGATGAAAAAGATAGTGTGAACATGCTCCAGGAAAAGCTAGATGCTTTGTGTATTAAAGGCAGAGTCGTGGGCGAGTTAAAAGCACAAGGACAGACCTATCATCAAGGCAAATTAATACGACTTGAGGATGTCAGTGTTCTCAAAAAAGGTCAATCTTTTGCCTTTGTCCTGGATACCAGGATGTGTGACGGTGCCATTGCCTTGGCTCACGATGTGGATGTGTTGGTAACAGAATCAACCTTTTTAGACCAGGATGCTGACAAAGCTGAAGCTTATGGTCACCTGACAGCGCTTCAAGCTGGTGAAATAGCTCGGAAGGCTAATGCAAAGACCTTGCTGTTAACCCATTTTTCACAACGCTATGGGCCTAATCCAGATTTTGCCTCTGAAGCACGAACAGTGCATCCAAACGTGATTCAGTTGAATGATGGATACAAGTTTGAGATACCTTTAGAAAGAAGAGGTGTGTGATACTTTTTCTCCAAAATAAGCAAAATGATATAAAATTAGTTAAAATGGGGGAAAATATTCTTTGTGTTTTTGATAAGTTGTCACAATTGATGAGGTTGTGAGGCTCAGGGAAATAGTATCCCTCATCCAGGTGCTGCAGGTTCGAATCCTGCCTGGAGCACCAAATAAATGAGCCTGTTGATTTACTGTCTTTTCGCCCAATCTCTCGGAGTCTAGCGCTTACCTCGTTATGCTAAAAAAATAATCCTCGGAGGTAAGCGAAGACTCCGATATCAATTATATGCCTGCGGTTATTTTTTCATCATGCCT
>JAUVLX010000321.1 GCA_030600525.1 Desulfobulbus sp.
GGGAAACAAACTCATGGCAAAAGGCATACAACATCAGTGATTCTTTTTGGTCTGCAAATCGCCTCTCCCACTCGGTAATCGTACGCTTGTTTGCTTGCAACACACGACCTGTGGCCCGAAGGCCAAGCCCTTCACTGCGAAATTTTAATGCACAGGCTACCCTGCTGATTGGAGATTTTATACCCTCCATCGCTGTGTTACGAGTTTCGGAGAATACTGATTTGCAGTTGGCGCATCGATACAGCTTACGGGTTCCGTTATTAATGGTCTCGTAGCGTTTGAAACATGGCACGTCGAATGATTCGCAGTCAGGGCATTTAAGCAGGCTTGTATCTTTCATGAGTGGCTTTAAATCACAAAAGCGGATTCATTGAAAGGTTACAGTGCAATGGTATGAGCCCCGTGCCACTAACCGCTTGCGAGCTCTTTTGACTTTAACGGTGGATCGTGGACTGCTTTGCAGCGACTACCATCAAACCACCGCAAAGAATATACAGCCACCCCATCCCGACCAGGGAAAATTTGACAACCGCACAACTCCATGCCGCCAAAGGCCACATTTCAAGCGTCGAACCGATAAGCAGTCGAAAAAGTGCCAAGTTTTCCACAGCGTCACACACTGCAGCAAAAAACTGTCCCCAGGCCAACAGACAACCCAACCTTCCTATGGTCGGCCACCTGGCGCTCAAAATCCGGCTAATTTGTACACACGCCAAGCCAATAAAAAAGGCATAGACCACCATAAACAGATAGTCGATGCCTAAACTAAAAGCTGCGTGAATTTTGGCGTCATCGCTCCAGGAGGCGAGTATACGCTGCGCCGCAAGAGGCGTTTTCGCCATTTCATAGGAAATAATGCCGCGGGGGGCAGCCGGGCTTTTCAACGGCCCATCCAAAACCTGCATCACCAGCAGCAGCACCAGGAAGAGAGTTAAGGATAATACAAGCGCCCCTTTGCGATGCTCGTCGCACAACCATCTAAACGGGTCTGGAAATTTACAGTCTTGCATGAGTTAAAAATCGCCTCATCTCTCTATAGTTGACGATGTGTACAAACATCAAGAGCTCTATCTCCTTTAGTTTTCGCCAAAAAAGGAGAATTGGCCACCGTCTTTAGCTCTTGGTGATCTTTTTGATCTCCGCGATACGTTTGTTGATATCAGCTATAGTGTATTTGTTACTGGTGAGGGCTAATGCCTGCTGGTACCTTTTCATGGCCAGGGCATATTGTTCCTGCTGCTGATTGAGTTGTGCGTTATAATAGATAATTTTAAAAGATTCCTTGTCTAGGTTGTAGGCCCGTGTCAGGTATTGGTCCGCAAGGTCCAGTTGTTTAACGGACAAAGCAAAAGCGCCAAGCCTGAAGGCGGTTTCCTTTTCGCTTCCTACTATCTGAATAAGTTTATTTTTTGCATTCGTTAATTCTTTTTGTTCGTTAAGCCGTTGATACGCTGTTGCTGCTATAAGGTATGGCATCGGATGGTCGGGTACCGTTTCCATGGCAATATGGGCAAAGCTTAAAGCGCCTTGAACTTGCCCTTTCTTGAGCAGCTTGGTCGCTATGGCCACCTCGTTTTCCATAGGGAGGAGACGAAAATCCACATCGCCGTCGTTTACAATCACGTGAAAGAAATGATTAAATCCCCCCTCAGATAAAGTGCCAGCCAAGGGCGCGCCCGATCCCCCCGCAATGATTTGCGGTAATCCATCGACTACTGAAAAGTTGTTTATATGGATATGGCCGACAAAAACCATGTCCACATTGTGCTGTTTGAGTACTTGTGCCAATTGATCGCGCTTTTCCGGATACTCGTTCAAAGAATCTTCCAGATGGGTAATTTTGGGATACAAAGGCCGGTGGACAACAACAAATTTATGTTTATTACCGGCAAGAACCAGATCCTTCTTTAACCATTCCAGCTGCTGCCCTGTAATCTGTGTTTTTTCTCCAACCAATTCGCTTGATAAAATAACAAAATGACTGTTCTTGATATCGAGTGAATAGTAGAGCTTTCCCGTCTCTTTATCCTGATAGCGCCGGGTGAATTCAGCCCTGGCAAAATCGGTATAACCGGAATGGTTTCCCATGGTAATGTATAATGGAATGTTGCTTTGACGAATGGGAAAGGTTGCTTGCTCGAAGTCGTCAAATTCCTGCATGGCTTTTTCACGATTTAGAGCATCGTAGCCCAAAACAATATCACCGGTGTTCAAAATGATTTCTGGATTGAGCCCTACCGCGGTGTTCACGATTTTGTGGTAGATGTATGGCTGTTCAGGCTTATAAACATCGGCAGGTCGGTTATCCCCCATCACCACGAAGTGCATCGCTCCTTTTTCAAAAGAAGACTGGTCGCTTCCAGTGAGGGTGTCGTTGGTCGCACACCCATGAGCAAGAAAAGACAACGCTAAGAGAACCAGCAGAAAACATCTATTTTTCATCTTATTTCCTCGTTTTTAAGGGAGGCACCATCTCTGGTGTCTCAGTAAGGACAGAAAGAAGAGAGTTCTATCCGTGGCTAAAGCGTTGCTGGACTACAGTTATTATCAACTTTACCAGAATCCTAACTAATTTGAATATTCTTCGCTACTTTCAAAAGTCTCCAAATAGCTGAAAACGTGGTGCGTCGCCTCTTTCCCCTTATCAATCAGCATGGAAAATAAACATGACAAAAGCACCTCTTCATACCCAGAGGGAAATCATCGTTTTTGGTTGGCGCATGTGGGAGTTTAAACAAAAGAAGGACGAAAGAAAACATGATACGCCCTCTATTTTACCACCCATCGCCACGCTTGCTTTACTATTTTGCATTATCCAGTGGTCTCTCCCTGCTTGATTTTTGAACGAAATCACCTTATAGAGCAGAACAAAGTAACGAGGTTTGGTTCCAACTATTGACGTCCGGCCTCATCTTTGACTTAATAATTAAGGAGGATAACAACGTGGAAACAGATTTCAAAACGAATCTACTTGAGATGGCTAACAAAATAAGAACTGATGCTGGCTATAAAACAAACGATGATTACCAAAAGTCATCATCCCTAGTAGCGTCTGATATAATGGTCAAGATACACGCCGACAAGTTAATCTTTCCATCAGACGAATCACTTGGTCTTAAAGATGCTATTACAAGCTCTATTATGATGTGCTTGATATGTTCTAATATAGCCGACAACTTGAATAGCGAAGGAATAAAAGTTAACGTGCTTGAGATTGTCCCTGAAGTAGGAAAAACAACCTATGCACTTCTTGCAGAAGACACAAGAAAAACAATAATTAGCAAAGGTTTTGAGAACTACCAGAAGCTTGCAGATGCAGTTTACACGCAAGAGCAAATTAAAAAGTTCATTGATGCAATGTACAAAGTAACTACATCATATATTATAGCGTCAGGAATGAATGTTAATCAGGAAATGCAAGAAAAGCTGATATATGTCTACAGTCAACAATTTGATGAATTAAAAACGAAACTTGATTAGGGCTAGCAATCCAGATTCGACCTGACAACTTTTTAATACTAGCTTTGACTTTACCTGACAGCCAGCACACAAGACATCAAGTCCGGAAACATCTCTGGACTTAAATTCTGAGTCTCAAATCATAATCTATAGCAGGTACCGTCCTTACCTTAAATAAATCCGACCTCTTTTCCCGGGAGAAAAATTGGCTCCCGGGGACATTGCATAGACGAGATGAGCCAAGCAAAGATCTGACCCCAGGGCACAAAGGTAGAATACAAAAATCGAGCAGTGATCGTCGCAAAAAAGGGTGCTGTACGAATACCACCCCCCGTCTGTTTGGCATGAGCCCTATGGCTACGAAGTCTTGTAGGTTCTCCACCGTAGGGCTCATGCCAAACAACCTCCGTGCCCTAAAAACAGTACGGAGTTATGGGGGAACAGGAAATCTCCGTTTTCCACTTGACTTTACTTATCATAGATGAACCCCTTTTTACTCCTTTATTACTCTACAGGGCTTGTCCTGCAACGGGTATGGTTGCGAATCGCCATAGGCTCTCACAACCTATCGTTGGGTGCTTCAAA
>JAUVLX010000272.1 GCA_030600525.1 Desulfobulbus sp.
AGATAGCCTTGTAAAAAGCTTCGGTCAGGACATGGCCGCCCACATTGTCTGTGAAGGGGAGCGGCGCTACTGGGTTTCCAGAAATTATGCAGCTCGCATCCAGAAGATGCGGCAGGACATCCTTGGCATGGGATGGTCAAACCACGATCACCATACCTTTCGCAGTTCACGAAAACATTTTACCAGGCTGGTTGAACTGTTCAGCCGTCTGGGATTTACGAAAAGGGAGCGTTTTTACGCCGGTAAGGAAGCCGGGTGGGGTGCCCAGGTGATGGAAAACAGCACAGCCGGGCTCTCCCTTTTTCTGGATGTTGATCTGGCTCCCGAGGAGGTGAGTCTCGATTTTTCCACCCAGCAACTGGAAGAACTGGACCAACTGGGAACGGTGGGTTTGTGGTGTGCTTTGCATGGTGATTCGATCCTCAAGGCGGGGATGCATCATCTTGCAGTAGACTGTCTGTTTGGCGACCTTATTCTGGATGTACAGAAATATGGGGTAGCGTTTATGGCGCCATTTAGTGATTTTGACTATTTGAAACAATCCTTTAGTAAAGGCGAGATTTGGGAGGTGGATCCCTTACGGGTGCAAAACATTCTGGATCAAAAAAGAATTACTCAAGAAAAAGCAGAGCAGTTTTTACGTAAGGGTGTTCTCGGTAGTCACCTAGAAAATATCCAACGTCGGGATGGGTATAAAGGGTTTAATAAAAAGAATGTTAATGTGATCATCAAAGAGACTGATCCGCGACTGTATAGCTGATTTGGAGTGCTTTTTTAGCGTCGTCTTTCACCTAGTGTTGCGTCAACGATGAAATGTCGAAATATTGCGCTGGATTTTTTTGGTCCTGGATTTCTTTAACTGGTTGTTCATAGTGGGCTATGTACCATCAATTAAAGAAATCAAGGTGCAAGAAAAAACAAGCAAGATACGTCAGCGCAGCGTTGACGAGACACTAGTCCTATACATTGCAACCCAACTTATCGCTGTGATCGATTCAATCAGTATTTCAATCCAATTCGATCTCGGGCCAGGTCCAGGGTAACTGTTGCCTTTTCACGGGCCTTTTCCGCTCCTCCGGCAAGAACCTCCCGCAGGTAATCAGAATTATTCAACAGATCTTTCTTTTTAGCCCTTGCATCGGCAAAATAGTCATTAATCAATCCAAAAAGATCCTGTTTCAAATACCCGTAGGCGGCACCACCATTGACATAGAGATCATGGACCTCTGCCATTTTTTCAGGAGGCGCAAACAACTTGAGTAAGGCATAGAGGTTACATGCCTCTGGATCTTTTGGCTCTTCCACCGGGGAAGAATCGGTTTGGATGGACATTACTACTTTTCGTAACGGTTTCTCATCCATAAAGATGGGAATAGTATTACCGTAAGATTTGGACATTTTCTGACCGTCTAGACCGGGAACAATGGCTGTTGATCCGCTGATAGCCGGCTCCGGCACCACAAAAGTCTCGCCAAAGGTATTATTGAATTTCATGGCTATATCGCGTGCTACTTCCAGATGCTGCTTTTGATCTTTACCAACCGGCACGACTTCCGCCTGGTATAATAAGATATCAGCCGCCATAAGCACTGGGTAAGAGAAAAGACCATGACTTGGTGCAATATTTTTTGCGATTTTGTCCTTATAGGAATGACATCGTTCCAAAAGCCCCATCGGGGTAATGGTCGACAGCATCCAGGTCAGCTCACATACCTCCGGCACATCTGACTGCACCCAGAAGGTACAACGTTCAGGATCAAGACCAAGGGCTAGGAAATCTGCAGCAGCCTCAAGGGTGCCCTGTTGCAGACGCTCACGGTCATGCACAGATGTCAGCGCGTGAAGATCGACAATAAACACGTACAGATCCGCTGATTCCATTTGCCGAATCATGGTCTGCATCATGCCAAAATAATTTCCGATGTGTAATTTGCCGGAAGGTTGAATACCCGATAATATGCGTTTCATAGGTGGTTTATATAAAGATTATCAGTAAATAGAAAATGAATGAACTCGCGTAAGAAGTCCATCGTTTGCTTAAAGGTGGTTAAGTAAAAACATAGACAGACCAGGTAAGTGCGCAAAGCAAAACTCCGAGCGTGGTCTTTTTAAAGGTGTCAAGGCACAGACAGGATATACCCAGTGCCATAAAAAAGCCACCACACCGCGTGCCGAGATTTCACGACACCATCAAAATTGACAGATCATCTATAGCGCAAAACAAAAAAAAATGGGAGTGCAGATTAAACTGCCCTCCCATTCGTACTCAAAAAGAAGAAAAATAACGCTCTGGTTATTTTACCTCTTCAAAGTCAGCATCAACGACATCATCATCATCGTCTTTTTTACCACCTGCACTGCCTCCGGCAGCGCCAGCAGCACCGGCACCGGCAGCACCAGCCCCTGCAGCGCCAGCTCCGCCGCCAGGTTGATCCTGTGATGCCTGAGCATACATCAGTTCAGCAAGTTTGTGTGACGCTTGGGTCAGAGCCTCTGTTGCAGCCTTAATGGTATCAACATCATCGGTCTCAAGCGCTTTTTTCAGAGTCTCAATCTCCTTCTCCACATTTCCCTTGGTCTCGGCATCAACCTTATCACCAAGCTCAGTCAAGCTCTTCTGCGTCATATGGATCATTGAATCGCCGTTATTCTTAGCTTCGACAAGTTCCTTGCGTTTCTTATCTTCATCGGCATGCAACTCTGCATCCTTCTGCATTCTCTCGATTTCTTCTTCCGAGAGACCGGATGAGGAAGTAATGCGAATGGACTGTTCTTTATTGGTCCCAAGATCTTTTGCAGAAACATGGAGGATACCATTGGCATCCAGGTCAAAGGCTACCTCAATCTGCGGCACACCGCGTGGTGCTGGCGGAATGGCAGCCAGTTCAAATCGGCCAATGGTCTTGTTGTCCTGGGCCATTTCACGCTCGCCCTGGAGAACATGAATGGAAACCGCGGGCTGATTATCTGCCGCTGTCGAGAAAACCTGGCTTTTCTTCGTTGGTACAGTGGTATTCTTATCGATCAGCTTGGTCATTACCCCACCGAGAGTTTCAATACCGAGAGAAAGCGGAGTAACATCAAGCAGCAGTACATCCTTAACGTCACCCTGAAGCACGCCACCCTGGATGGCCGCCCCAATGGCAACAACCTCATCCGGATTTACACCCTTATGTGGATCTTTACCAAAGATGGATTTAACCTGTTCCTGTACCTTAGGCATACGGGACATACCACCAACAAGGATGACCTCATCAATCTCTGACGCGTTGAGTCCAGCATCTGCAAGGGCCGTCTTGCATGGGCCTGCAGTACGTTCGACCAGATCGTCTACCAATGCTTCCAGTTTGGCACGACTCAATTTGATATTGAGATGCTTTGGTCCAGATGCATCTGCGGTAATGAACGGCAGATTAATATCTGTCTCCATTGCAGTAGAGAGCTCTTTCTTCGCTTTTTCAGCCTCTTCCTTTAACCGCTGCAGGGCCATGTTGTCTTTGCGAAGATCTACGCCATTATCACGCTTGAATTCATCAGCAAGCCAGTTAACGATCCGCATGTCGAAGTCTTCACCACCGAGAAAGGTGTCACCATTAGTGGATTTAACCTCAAACACCCCATCGCCGATCTCAAGAATGGACACATCAAAGGTGCCGCCGCCCAGATCAAAAACTGCGATTTTTTCTTCACCTTTTTTATCCAGACCATAGGCAAGGGAAGCTGCGGTCGGCTCGTTAATGATACGTTGCACATTCAGACCGGCAATTTTTCCTGCATCCTTTGTTGCCTGGCGCTGGGCATCATTGAAGTATGCGGGAACGGTGACGACAGCATCTTCAACAGGTTCACCCAAGTACTCTTCCGCAGTCTGCTTCATTTTACCGAGGATCATTGCCGATACTTCTGCAGCTGAGTAAGTTTTCCCCTCAACTTCAACAACAGCATCACCGCCAGGACCTTCAACTATCTTGAAAGGACTGATATCAATAGATTTTTTCACTTCCAAATCAGTAAATTTTCGCCCAACAAGCCGTTTGATGGCAAAAAGAGTTCGTGTAGGATTGGTAACAGCCTGCCGCTTTGCAATCTGCCCTACCAGACGTTCCCCGTTATCTGGAAATGCAACAATCGAAGGGGTGGTTCTGTTTCCTTCGCTATTTTCAATAACCTTTGGATCACCGCCCTCCATGATGGATACACAACAGTTGGTGGTACCCAGGTCAATGCCTATAATTTTTCCCATAATGCTTCTCCTGTCTCCTTAAATAATCAGCTGAAAGCTGTAAAAATACTCATTATAACGTTATCTGAACGTGTTTCCCTGCTTGTAGGGATGTGGGGTTATGCTTACTCTGCCGGGGCGGGACCACTTGAAACAACCACCTGAGCATGGCGTAACACCCTGTCCTTGAATCGATACCCCTTGGCAAATTCACGGAGGACATGATTGGCTGCAACCTCATTGCTGTTTTCCATGGTCAAAGCGTCCTGCTCATCAGGATTAAACTCTTGCCCCACAGCATCCAAAGGTTCAACACCGAATTTATCAAGAGTTCCGACCAAACCTTTCTGGGTGAGGTCCAACCCTTCGAGCATTGACTCAAGTTTCGTATTCACATCGCCAGCTTCAGCTTTCCCCTGATCAATGGCACGTTCAAGATTGTCAAGTGTTGCCAGTAACTCACGCAGAATATTTTCTCCAGCGTACTTCATGAGTTTACTCTGCTCACGCTCCATTCTTTTTTTAAAATTTTCAAATTCAGCAGCGACGCGAAGCAGTTTATCCTCTGCAGCCTCAAGTTCTTCCTGCAGATTTGGTTCCTGCTGTTCCCCAGATTCTTCGACAACAGATTCCACGTCGCCAAGCTCTTCGGGAACTGCAGTTTCTTCCTCCAGGTCAACAGGCTGCTGCTCTTTGGTCTTTTCTACCACCTCAAGTCTCCTTCTCACTAAGTATATTTCCACCGTATCGTTGAGCTGTTATTACGTACAAACCAATCGATCGGCCAGATAAATCTGTGGCAACAATAAGTATGGCAAAAACCAGTGTCAAGGGTGGGAAAAATCAATTTAGGCAAGAAAAAAAAGGAATGTAAAGCCTTTTGCACCTTGT